>JAHEEH010000021.1 GCA_024640835.1 Bacteroidota bacterium | reverse complement strand
CCATTCACCGTGCCGACGTTGTTCGACAGTACGCCGACCACGTCCAGACCACCGGAGTCCTGAAGCACCCAGATGACACCGAAGGCGAATACGAGAATCCAGAGGATGACTCCGGTGCTCTCGCGGAGCCTGTTCATCACACCCATGAACCGACCTCAACCAATGCGTGTATGGAGAATCGCGGACCGCACGGACGGACGATCCGGTAACCCGGTGGGCCGGGTCTGCAAAGACCTATAATATACGGCAAGGGCCCGAAGTTGTTCGAGCCCTTGCCACGCAATCACGGACTGTCCGCAGGTCATGCTGCCCGGTGTCGCACCCGGGCCAGGTGCTCGCGGAGCTGCCTGAGGACCTTGCCCAGAATCTGTGAGATGCGGGCTTCGGTCCGGTCCATCAGCACCGCGATTTCGCGCAGCGTCAGGTTCTCGAAATAGTACAGCGCGATGATCGTCTGCTCGCGCTCGGGAAGATCGTTGATGAGCGTCTGGATGTAGTCCTTCAGCGAGGAGCGGTCGATCATTTCGAATGCCTCCGCCGTGTCCTCGTTCGGGATCGACTCCAGAACGGTCTGCTCTCCGTCCCGGTCCACCGGCGCGTGCAGCGACAGAGCAAAACGGGACTGTGCATCGCGAAGCAGCGTGTGGTACTCGACGAGGGTCATCCCCAGGTGGTTGGCTACCTCCATGTCGGCAGGCTCGCCCCCGATCTGCTGACGCAGCACGTCCATGGCCTGGTGAGCCTCCGCCAGTCTCCTGCGTCGCTCCCGGGGGAGCGCGTCGATGGAGCGAAGGTAGTCGACCAGGGCGCCGCGGATCCGGCCGTAGGCGTACGACACGAAGGGCGTTCCCCGTTCGGGATCGTAACCGTCCAGGGCCTGAAGCAGGCCCAGAAGGCCTACGTTCTCCAGGTCCTCGCGGGCCGCCAGGGGGTGGTCTGGTATGCTGAGGCGCGCAACGATCGAGCGCACGAGCGGAACCGCGGCAATGACGACCTTCTCTCGGTTCTCCTCGGAGCGGGCGTCACAGTACTGTACGGCGAACAGCTGAAGATCCTGGGACATGGTGTGGTCTCGGGGGGTGTAGGAAGTGGAGGGACGACGAATGGATGCTCAGGCGGCGAGAGCACTCGGGGCCTCTGCCGACCGTGACGCCGTCTTGGCGTCGACCGCGGAATCGACGGTCTCTTCGGCCAGGTTCTTCGCTGGCGAGAAGTACTCGAAGGCACGCTGGACGACGAGGTCGCCAACGGCGAGCACCATGTACATGGCGGTCGCCGAGCCCAGCGCGGCAAGCCCGGCTTCGGTCACGATCCCGTCGCCCGAAAGGCGATTGGCCATCGTGAGGACGCCGATGAGCACGCTGATTTGAAGGAAGAGTGAGCGCACGGGATTCGGGGTGTGTCGGGTTCTGTCCTTCCCGTCAGCAAGCGCCGTGCCGCCCCGACGGCCCCCGGGGGTCGGCCGTGCGCCGGCGTCCGGCCGCGGGGGTTTAAGAAGACGCGCTCGGGGGCCGATTATTGCCGATACGGACCGTTTTCCATAGTTCGGACCGATTCCATGTGCGCCCCGCCGAGGGGCCGAATCGGCGAGACGTCCGACGGTGCCGGCGCCTGCGATGTGCGGCTCCGGAGGAAAAAGCTGCCTTGGGCCGGTGCAATCGGTTCCGCATTCACGGCCCGGAATCGCCTTTCGCTCCCCTCCATGCCGTCGTCGGGTCCCGCACGGGATGATCGCGGGCCACGGAAGCCGGCCGGCACGCGGTTTGAACCGCATGGGGTCAACACTCCGAAGCCACCATGCAGACCCGACCGCAAGCCTTCCGCCGCGCCGATCGCATTCCCGAGTCCCCGGCCCGGGGAGGATCCGCCGCCGTCTCCTCGATTCACCTCGCCAATGTGCTTTCCCACAGACTGGGAAGCCTGACGGCGGGAATCGCGGGTTTCACGGAGCTCCTGCTAGAGCGGATGGCCGACACGGAGCAGCGCGACCTCGCCATGCGGATCATGGAAAGCACGCTGCGTATCGAGCAGGTCCTCGCCGACCTGAGCCATTACACGCGGCCCACCACACCGGAAATCGAGTCGATGACCATCGGGTCGCTGTTGGACGACGTGCTCCGGGTGCTTCCCGACGACGTGGCCGAGAGAATCGTCGTCTCCGCCGGCGACCTGGAGGCGCGGCATGTCGTGGCCGACCCGTATCTCGCGCGAGACGTCCTCACGTTTCTCGTGCTCAATGCCGTCGAGGCGACGCTGGACGCGGGAACGGTGACGCTGCGGGCGTCGATCGGGGATCCGGAGTCCGTGTTCTGGTTCGAGGTCGAGAACTTCGCTTCCGTCGAACCGGCGATCGCGGGACGGATGTTCGAACCCTTCTTTACCACCAAGGCGCGCAACCTCGGGGTGGGGCTTCCCATGGCCCGCCGGTACGCACGCATGCAGGTGGGCGATGTTACCCTGGTAAAGGACGGAAGGGACGGCGTCGTCGTCGTTCGCTTCTCACTGCCGGCCTCCCGCCTGAATCCGGGCCGGTAGGGCGGTCTGCGTTCCGTGTTCTGCGGGGGCGGGATGGGTATATTCGGCGCCGTACCGAGCCCCCGATCCCTCCATGACCCAGCAGCCGCAGATCCTGTTCGTCGACGACGAACAATTGCTCCACAGCCTGTTCGAGCGGCTATTCGCCCGCCACGGGATGCAGGTTACCAGCTGCCTGAGCGCCACTCGCGCCGTGGAGTTGCTGGCGGAATCCGAATACGACCTGGTAGTGACGGATTTCATGATGCCAGACATGGACGGCTTCGCGCTGCTGGGGCACATCCGCCAGCACCACCCGCGAACCCGCGTGATCATGATCACGGCGCACGCCAACGTGCAGCACGCCGTCCGGATGATGCAGCACGGAGCGATCGACTACATCCCGAAGCCGTTCTCCACAGCGGAGCTGGTCGACCGAGTTCAGGCGTCCCTTGCGCGCGAAGCGACCGCCCCGACGGATTCGCCTGAGGAGGACCCCGGAGTGGTCGCCCCGAAGGGGGGTCGTCCCCGCAAGAGCCAGGTATCCTACGTCGGGGAGGCGCCCGCCATACGCCGCCTGATGGACGTCCTTCCGCGCGTGGCCTCCAACCGGGCTCCCGTGTTCATCCAGGGGGAATCGGGCACGGGCAAGGAGATACTCGCACGCCTCATCCATCAGATGAGCGACCGTTCGGCAGGGCCGTACCTGACCATCAACTGCGCGAATCTGCCGCGCGAACTCGTCGAGAGCCACTTGTTCGGGCACAAGAAGGGATCATTCACCGGCGCGATAGACGACATGGTCGGAGCGTTCGACCGGGCAGACGGGGGAACGCTGCTGCTGGACGAGATTACCGAAATCGACCTGTCCGTCCAGGCGAAGCTCCTGCGCGTGCTGCAGGAGTCCGAGTTTCAGCGCATCGGATCCAACGACGTGCACAGGGTGGACGTACGCGTGATCGCGACGAGCAACCGCCACCTGGCCTCGACCATCGCCGAAGGACAGTTCAGGGAGGACCTGTACCACAGGCTCGCCGTCTTTCCGCTCACCGTGCCGCCGCTCCGCGACCGCATCACGGACATTGAGCTCCTTGCCGAGCACTTCGTGACGCGGTATTGCGCGCTGTACGACCTGCAGCAGAAGAAGCTGGCCAAGCCTCTCCTTGAACGTTTCCAGGCCTATTCGTGGCCTGGAAACGTCCGCGAGCTCGAGAACCTGGTGCAGCGCGGCGTGCTCCTGTCCGCCGAGCGGATCGTGGTGGAGGCCGGTGACGTGTACGACGACTTCTTCCGGGACGCCGACCCGACGAGCGTGTCGGCAGGATCGTCGGATCCCAAGGCGAGGACGATCGAGGACATGGAGCGTTTCATGATTCTCCAGGCCCTGGAGGAGACCGGAAACAACCAGCAGATGGCGGCCCAGAAGCTGGGCATCTCGGCGCGCACGATCCGCAACAAGTTGAAGAAGTATCGCGAGGACGGTCTGCTGGACTGACGGCGGGGCCGTCACGCGGCGGCTTCGCCCGGATCGGCCCGAAGCGACTCGGCTCTCTGGGCGAGCGCAGTCCGGGCAGCGTCGAGGTCCGTGAACGCGAGGGCTGACCATGCCGCATGCAGGTCCAGCGTGAGCCCGGGCCGTTCGTTCCGGGCGGGCCATCCCAGGGTGGATGCCGCGGCGTCCGCGAGGCCGACCAGGCGGGCGAGACGGATGGCCTGGGGGTCCGGGCCAGCCCCGTCCGGCCGATGATGGTGGCGTATCGCGCTGACGAGCAGATCGGGGAAATTCAGCCTCCTGGCAGCGAATTCACCCGCCTCCGTGTGGTCGTATCCGAAGGCGATCTGCTCGAGTTCGATGAGTTCGTCCTCGCTGTCGGCCGCGACAGACGTCGTGTCGTCATATACCGACCGGGCGGCGGCAGGCTCCTGGCTCGCAATGAGGATTCGGCCCAGGTCGTGCAGAAGCCCCGCCGTATAGGCCGTGTCCGAACCCCACGGCGTAGCGAGGAATCCGTTCAGGACCTCGGCCAGATAGGCCGTCGAGACGGAATGCCGGGCCAGTCGCAGGAAGCAGGCTCCCGACGGCGAGGCGGCCGGTGATGCGCTGGATGCCAGGTGCATGCCGGTCACGATGCCCAGCACGGTCAGGGGTCCGAGAAGCTCGACGGCCCTCTCGATACCCAGGATCGTTCGCTGCGTGCCGTAATGCGCCGCGTTGGCGACCCGAAGTGTTCCGGCGACGGCGACGGGGTCGTGGCGAACGAGACGCAGTACGCTTCCGGCCGTCGCGGAATCCGCATCCTCGATGAGTGCGCGCGCGGCGAGGATCGTGGAGGGAAGGGGAGATGCCGTGATCGCCAGGCGGCCAAGCCCGGGGAACTCGGGAAGCCCTCCGATCACATCGCCACGCATCAGGCGGCCGTCCTGAGGGCCGCGGGGGCGACCAGTCGCCTCGCCTCGTCGACCGCTCCCTCCTTGATGCACAGGGCCACGAGTCGGCGACGGATGAGCTCGCTGTCCGGGTGCATCGCGAACAGGGTCCGGTACAGGGGGAGGGCCTGTGCGGTGTAACGACGCTGGACCAGGGTCTGGAGCAGGTCGTCGGAGCGTCCAGGCGACCATTTCGAGATGAGAAGGGCGGCTGCCTGTGCGGCGAGATCCGGCCGATTCAGGTACATGCGCACGCGAAAGACGTCTTCCTGCAGGGGCTCGGCCATTGAAGCCGGGCCTTCGGGAAATGCGCGCTCCAGGTGACGGATCACGTGGCTCCACCGCCCGAGGGCCCATGCACAGGAGGCCATTCCGAGTTCGACCTCGCGGGCGGCGATTTTCTCGTCCCACGACGGACCGTTCAGGTCCAGGGGGAGCTCCGACAGTCCGGTGTAAGCCTCTTCGAATTCGAGTCGGCGGATCCGGATGCATACGATGAGCCGGCGCGCGCTCCATTGCGCGGGCATGAGCTCGAGGGAGCGCAGGGCGCTTCGGAGGGCGTGGTCGAGTCGTCCCGAGGCGTACTCGGCCCCGGCGAGCCCGACGAGAAGCCCCGCCTTCTCCGATGTGGCCGACGGCTTGCAGGTCTCCAGCCCGCCCATGGCATGGCGGAACGCTTCATCGGGATCGCCGTCGTGCAGGGACTGCCAGACGGGCACCAGTGACTGGCTCATGCGGGCGTGAGCCGTGTAGGACGGAACGGCCGGACGGTACGAGCCCAGGTAGGCTTCCGAGCGAGCGATCTGGATGGGATGCAGCATGGGTTCCGAGGGGAAGAGGCGAGGGGATGATGCTGGCCCTTCGGCCGGCTTCCGCAGCATGAGCAAAGCCTCTGCCAATTGCGGAACGTCGTTTCGCGGCCGATACGGCACGGCACGGGCGGGTGCGAGGGGCAGAAAGTGCCGCCCGGCGCGGAGCCTTTTTCCCGGCAGCGCGGCCCGGGGCCTTTGGAGTCGGACGCGAAGGCCGATATCCGGATTGGCACGCGCCGTGCATTCGCACCCTCCGAACGACCGCGGTCCTTACCCGCCACACATGAAGCGCATCCTCGTCATCGGAGCCGGAAGCAACGCCGGCCGAAACGTCGTCGCCGCCCTGCGGATGGGCGACGAGCCCGTGTTCGCCGTCGGCGCCGACGTGAATGCGTTCCACCTCGCCTGTGCCGACGTCGATGCGGCCTACCTGCTGCCGCACTCCGCAGACCCCGCGTACCTGGATACGCTGCACGGCATCGTGTCGGACGAGCGGGTGACCTGGGTGCATCCTCAGCCCGATCCCGACCTCGCCTTCCTCTCGGACGAGCGCGGCGAGCTCCCCGGTCTGCTGCTGCTGCCCGATCACGCCGACGTCGTGGCTTCGGGGAATCGGCTCCACACCAACCGTCTGCTGGGTGCGGCCGACGTTCCCGTACCCACCGTCGTTCGCCTGCATCAGAACATCGATACACGGGACGCGGTGGCCGAAGTCGCCGACCGGACGGGACGCGCCTGCGTTCGGACCATCCGTTCGCGGACCGGCATCGGATCGCTTCCCGTGGGATCCGGAGATCAGGTTTCGGCCTGGCTTGCCTACTGGAAGGCGCAGTCGGACCGCTCCGCGACCGATTTCATGCTGTCCACGTTTCTGCCCGGGCGCGTCTTCTCGTTTCAGAGCCTCTGGTACGAGGGACGCCTGGTCACGTCCGCCGCCGTCGAGCGCATGGAGAGTCTCCTCACGGCGAACGGTCTGCCGACGCTCCCGGCATCCGGTCCATCCGTCGCCCGAACCGTGCATCGCGACGACGTGAATGCAATTGCAGGGAGCGCCGTCCGGGCATTGAGCCCGAGGCCGCATGGCCCATTCAGTGTCCTGATGCGCGAGGACAGTCACGGGACTCCCTGTGTCACCGACGTGCTGGCGGGCCGGTATCCGGCCACCATAGACTTCCTGGCGGCCGCCGGAGTGAATCTCCCGCGCCTCCAGATGAACCTGGCCTACGGGGCGACGATTCCGCCGCTGCCGCACCTCGATGCCGTCGAAGACGACCTGTACTGGGTACGCGGCGTAGACCGCAAGCCCCACCTGTTCAAGGGAGCCCCCTGGATCCGGCACCGCGCGGCCTGAGCCCGCGACGTCCGTAAATGCGAGAGGCTCCGGCCTTGTGGCGGGAGCCTCTTCACGTTCCGGCTGCCGGTGCGGGAGGGATCAGTTCTCGACGGGATCCACGTGCACGAAGCGTCGATCGTTGCGGCCCCTGGCGAAGCGGACCGTTCCGGTCGCCGTCGCGAACAGCGTATCGTCGTTGCCGCGTCCCACGTTCGTTCCCGGATGGAACTTGGTGCCGCGCTGGCGAACGATGATGGAGCCCGCCTGGACGGCCTCGCCTGCAAAGGCCTTCACGCCGAGCATCTGGGGCTTGGAGTCACGACCGTTCTTGGTCGACCCCATTCCTTTCTTATGTGCCATGATCTACCTCGGGTAGGGGATGCTTGGGTCGGCGGTCAGGCCTTGACCGCGTCGATCCGGATCTGGGTGTACGGCTGGCGATGGCCCCGCTTCACACGGAATCTCTTGCGCCGCTTCTTCCTGAATACGAGGACCTTGTCGGCCTTCACCTGGGCGAGCACGGTCGCGTCGACCGAAGCCCCGCCCACCAGCGGCGTTCCGACCTGCACCGATTCATTGTTCGAGACCAGGAGGACCTTGTCGAACGTGAGCGATGCGTCGGGGTCTGCCTCCTGGCGGGGCACGTAGATCCGGTCGTTTTCCCGGACCTTGAACTGCTTGCCGCCTATCTCAACAATAGCATACATGGGTGCTGCTCTTCTTTGGAGCGCCGGGTTGGCTACCGGCGCGAGAGTGGTACGCAGACGTCGTATCTTGACGTAGCTGAGAAATATACGAATTCATCGAGCGCCAAATCAAACGAAGTCGATGCCCCGTATTGTCGTTCCCGGTCTCGATGATACCCTGCCCGTGGGCAAGATCATCGGTGTCGGTCAGAATTACGCACGCCACGCGGCGGAAATGAAGAGCAGTCCCCCGGCGGAGCCGATGCTCTTCTTGAAACCTTCGACGGCTCTCGTGGCGGACGGCGGAGAGGTCGTGCTTCCGGACGCGTCCTCCGATGTCCATCACGAAGTGGAGCTCGTGATCGTCATCGGGCGCGTCGGACGCCACGTCGCGGAGCGGGACGCTCTCGCGCACGTGGCCGGATACGCGGTGGGGCTCGACATGACGGCGCGCGATCTCCAGGCGAAAGCCAAGGGGAAAGGGCATCCCTGGGCCGTGGCCAAGGGGTTCGACACCTTCGCTCCCCTGGGACCCGTGGTGGCGGCCCGTGACGTTCAGGATCCACAGGATCTCGGATTGGAACTGCTCGTGAACGGCGAGCTGCGGCAGGAGGGTCGGACCTCGGACATGATCTTCCCGGTGCGCACGCTCGTCGCATACTGCTCGCGGATCTTCACGCTCGAGCCCGGAGACCTCATCTACACCGGCACGCCGGAAGGGGTTGGCGCCGTGCATGCCGGCGATGCCATGCTCGCGCGCATCGATGACTGGCCCTCCCTGTCCGTGAGCGTGCGCCGGGGCTAGTCCCTGCGCGACTCCGCACGACCGAGCACGTCGGCCACCAGCTCGGCGGCCGTCTGCCTCCGACCGATCACCCGGAATCGGCCGGGATCCGACTCTCCCGGTACCAGCACTTCGGCCGGGACGGGCCGCAGGTTGTACGACGGTGACGCCATCGACATGCCGTAGGCGCCCGTGTCGAGAATCGCGAGGACGTCGCCTTCCCGGATTTCCTGCACGGCGCGATCCCGGGCGAAGCGGTCGCCGGTCTCGCAGATGTTGCCGACGATATCGTACGGCACGGGATCGCCGTCCGGATTCGACAGGTTGGACACGGCGTGGTAGCTGCCGTAGAGCGCGGGACGGAGCAGGTGCGTCATGCCGGAGTCGACCCCCGCGAACGTCCGCTCCGGATTCGCCTTCACCGTGTTCACGCGGACGAGCAGAACGCCGCATTCGGCCGTGAGAAACCGGCCCGGTTCGAACCATACGGCCGGACGGGACGCATCGCCGGTCAGGAATTCGTCGAGAGGCTCCACCACGCGGGTGTCGAAGTTCTCGAAATCCAGACCGGCCTCCCCTGGCCGGTAGGGGACGCCGAGCCCTCCCCCCAGGTTGATGAACTCGACCGGCGGAAAGTGCTTCGCCGCCTCCAGGATGACGCGGATGGCACTCCACAGCGTCCCCGTATCCATGATGCCGCTTCCGATATGCTGGTGCAGTCCGACCAGGCGCAGTCCGTGGCGCTCCACGATCCGGAGGATCTCCGCCGCCGCCTCGACCGGGATCCCGAACTTGGAATCGGGCCCCGCCGTGATGACGTGGTCGTGGTGGCCCGCGCCGATCCGGGGATTCACGCGGACGCAAACCCGGCTTCCCGGGTGGGCCCGGCCGTAACGTTCGAGGCGCGAGAGTTCTCCGACGTTCAGGAGGACGCCCTGGCGATGGGCGAACTCCATCTCGTCGTCCGTCATGTTGTTCGCGGAGAAGAGGATCCGGTCCGGATCGAATCCGACGCGAAGGGCCAGCAGCAGCTCGGCCGGCGAGACGGCGTCGATGCCCAGGTTCTCCTCCTTCATGATGGAGAGGACCGCAGGATGCCCGTTGGCCTTCATGGCGTAGAGCAGGCGTGCGTCGATGCGCGCGGTCCGCTCACGGAGCAGGCGAATGCGCTCCCGGATGACGTCGGCAAAGTAGACGTAGGTCGGAGTCCCGACCCGCTCGGCGACGCGAAGCAGCAGTTCGGGTTGGGGAGGGGACTTCAGGAGGGTCTCGGTCATGGACGGAGAGAAGAGGGAGGAGAAGCGCTCAGCAGATCACCTCGCCGAAGGCCAGGTCCTCGGCAGCAAGGACAAACGCCGTGGTGGGCAGGCCGGCCGTTCGGCCCTGCAGGGATGCGTAGTACTCCTCGAACCGCTCACCGGGCTCGGCCAGTCCCAGGAAGACCAGGTCCGCATCCGAGGAGGACTCCCGGAGGAGGTCGGCGAAGTCCCTGTCGTGGCGTACCAGGATCTCGGAGCGGGCGCCCGTCCGCGACGTGCCGATGATCCGGTCCAGGTTGCGCCGGGCCACCGCGGCCGCCTCCTCGCTGGGTACGGCCATCTTCACCACGACGTCGGCCGCGCGCCAGGGAAGGCTCGTGCGCAAAAGGTAGGCCAGTATGAGCATCAGGCCGCCGTTGCGGTTCAGTCCGCCCCACCACACGTCGATGCGCCGTCGCCGACCGAATCCGGAGGAGTCGTTCCAGCGGACGACGATCACGTTGCGCCGGGCCCGGTGAAAATAGGCGATCATCTCGCAGTACTCCGACCGATGCTCCTCCCGCTCACTGGCTCCGAGCACGAGCGTGTTGGGCACGAGGGCCCCGAGTCCATAGGCCTCCACGAGTCGCCTGGCTCCGCGGAACGGGGTGGGCGCGCGGACGAGTCTCACGAGGCCTCGGACCCCGTTGCGGACGAGAAACTCGTTGATCGTCGCGGTCATCCGCTCGATCCGGTTGGCGGTTACGGACTCCTCCGGAAGGATCGAGGAGACGGTCAGAAGTCCCCTGTTGTGGGCGAGCTCGGACGCGAATTCCACCAGGTGCCAGCGCCTGGTGGGCGCTCCCGACAGCACCAGCAGGTGGGGGCGCCAGTTCTTCACGTCAGGCTCCGAACGGATCCGGAGAAGGCCGACACGCATGACGTTCAGCCAGACCCCGCTCCGCACGTCGCCCCAGGCAGACTGGATCTCGCTGCGTTCGAGCCACAGGTAGATGGCGCCCACGATCAGAAGGGCGGCAATGGTCGCCCCCGAGTTGATCAGGAACATGACGCCCACGCAGCCGGTGGCGCCTGCCAGCGACCAGATCCAGTGGACCCTGAACCTCGGGCGGAACGACGGATTCCCAAGGAAACGCTCCAGTCCGGCCGTGACGTTGAGGACGCCGTACGTGGCCAGGAAGAACATGGTCAGAATCGGGGCGACGACATCCAGGTTGCCCAGCATCACGGTCACCAGGGCCACCGCCAGGGTAGCGGCCGTGCCGGCTCTCGGCTGGTCCTCCGGGCCGCTGCCCGATCCCAGGAACCGGAATGCACCCGGCAGCACGCGGTCCCTGGCGAGGGCCTGCAGCACCCGTGGAGCGCCGAGAATGCTCCCGACGGCGCTCGAGAGGGTGGCGCCCCACACGCCGACCAGGATGGCGTCGCCCCAGACGGCCATCCGGCGCATGATCAGCGGATCGGCTACCAACTGCTCGGGCGTCGCGCGCACCACGAGCAGGATCGGAATGGTCATGTAG
>JAHEEH010000362.1 GCA_024640835.1 Bacteroidota bacterium | reverse complement strand
GACCGAGGTCGTCGTCCTTCCCGACTCCCTCAGCCGCGGCGGCGACCGGGTGACGGGGGAGGACGGCCGGGCCCTGCCTTCCCAGCGCCTGCGCGACGGCTCGCTCGCCGTGCAGGTCTCCCTTCGACCGCTCGGCGCCACGCGCGTCGCCATCGGACCGGGCGATCCGGCGCTGCCCTCCGAGCCGGCCGGCACGTCGGGCGGCGCGCTCCGGAACGGCCTCGTTTCCTTGCGTCTGGACGCCGGAACCGGCGCCCTGGCGAGCGTGTGGTGGCAGGGACACGAACTCGTCGACGGTATTCATGGCGGCTTGAATCGGTATCGGTACGTTCCGGGCCGCGACACGACCCTCTCGCAGGACGCGTCGGACGCCAGGATCGAGGTGCTCGACCCCGGCCCGCTGGTGGCGACGCTTCGAGTGACGAGTCGCGCGCCCGGCGCGGAGTCGCTCGTGCGGGATTACACGCTGCATGCGGGCAGCGATGCCGTCCTGGTCGTCACGCACCTGGACAAGACCGGGATCCGCGACCCAGAATCGGTCCACCTGGCGTTTCCGCTCGCCGTTCCGGGAGGAACGGTGCGGATGGAGCAGGGGCTCGCCGTGATCCGTCCGGACGTCGACCAGGCAGACGGCGCCAACAGGAACCTGTACCCCGTGCAGCACTGGATCGACGCATCCAACGACACCTTCGGCGTGACCCTCGCCACGCCCGATCTGGGCCTCTGGCAACTGAACGGCCTCACCGCCGAGGCCTTCATGCGTCCCGATGGTCGCCAGGAGTGGATGGACCGGTCGCTGCCCGGCACCGAGCTCGTCGCGTACGCGATGAACAACTACTGGCACACCAACTTCAAGGCGGACCAGCCCGGTCCGGTGACGTTTCGCGTCACGCTTTGGCCGCACGGACCGTTCGACGCGTCGGAAGCCACCCGCTTCGGACTGGGCGCCGCCGAGCCGCCCATCGTGCTTCCGGCCAGTCCAGGGCCGCCCCGGTCGACGCGCTTCACGCTCGATCACCCGGGCGCCGTGATCGGCGGGCTGGCCCCCAGCGCCGACGGACGCGCCGACCTCGTGCAAATCTGGAATCCAGGTGACCATCCGATCCGCGTCGGATTCGACTTCGCTCCCGACCGGGCCCGGGAGGTCAGGATGAGCTCGCCGGCCGAGGAACCGGGCCCGCTTGCCCCGGCACGGATCGACATCCCGGCGCTCGGCTCCGTGACGGTCCGGATCGAGCGGTAGTCGCCGCGGGCGTCCTACCCCTCGGCCGCCATGACCGCCTCCACCACCGAGTCGACCGCGTCGGCCGCACTCGCGTTGCTGAGCGCGATGGCCGTGACCCCGGTCCGGCGCGATCGGGCGATGCGCGTGCGGAATCCGACCCACGTGCCGCTGTGCCCGACGATCTGGCCGTCTTCCGAGAGCATCCAGCCGAATCCGTAGTGCGAGACGCTGCCGTCGTTCAGGACGGCGGGAGTCCAGGCCTCTTCGAGCGTGTCGGCCGAGAGGATCGTGTGGGCCGTCAGCGCGCGGTCCCAGGCGAGCAGGTCGTCGAGGGACGCGTACACGCCGCCCGATCCCACGATCCAGTTCAGCGGATGCTCGTCCCGTTCCTTCCAGGTCCCGTCGTCCGCGTGCCGGTACCCCACGGCCCGGTGCGGAATGACGACCTCCGGGCGATCCCGCACCACCGCCGTCGCCATGCCGGCCGGTCCGAAGACGTTCTCCTGGAGAAAATCGCCGTACGTCCGGCCCGACAGGCGCCTGACGATGAGGGCGAGCAGCTCGTAGCCCGGATTGCTGTAGTCGTAGTGCGCTCCGGGGGCGAAGACGGGCTCGCCCCACTCCATGAACGTGGCCACGGCGTCGACCGTCGTGTACAGCGTGTCCTCGTCCACCGAGGGCACCGTGTCCACCCGCTCGTGCAGGGTCTCGTAGTAGTCGGGAATCCCCGAGGTGTGCGTCATCAGGTGCCGGATCGTGATTCCGTGACCGAACCGCTCGATCTCGGGCACGATGTGCGCGGCGGGCTCGTCGTACCCGAGGGCTCCCCACTCTGCGAGAATCATGACGGCCGTGGTCGTGAACTGCTTGCTGATGGACGCGAGTCGGAACGGCGTGGTCCGGCCGAGCCGCTCGCCGGCGGTCAGATCCGTGTACCCGTACCCCTTCTCGAATACGACCTCTCCCTCCCGGGCTACCAGGACCGCGACGCCCGGCGATCCGGCCCTGTCGAAACGGCCGAGCGTCGCATCGATCGTGGCAACCAGCTTTCGGCCGAGACCCGGCGGCGAGCGGCGCCGTCCCCGGTCGGACGGCGGTGCGGACCCGGAAGGGAGATCAACGGAGCGGCTCATGCGGGCCACCTGGACGGATTCCACCCAAGATAGAGCGGCGGATGCCGGCGGAAGAACCCCTCGCACCGGCCGGACCCGGGATCGCTCCGCGGCCTCCCTCTACTGACCCAGTGCCTCGTCCAGCATCTTGACCAGGTCGTCCCGCGAGTAGCTGAACTCGTGACCGTCGTTGAGCTGAACCAGCTCTCCGATGATCCCGCGGACGGTCATCTCGGCCTCGCCCCGATTCGGAGTCACCATGTAGCGCCGCCTGGGGCTGTCGGTCGACATGAAGTCCAGGGCAGCCTTCGCCACCGCATCCGGCTCCGGATACTCGGATCGATCTCCAGAGCCCGCGAAGAGTGGGGCCATCCACGGGCCGTAGCGCGATCCCTCGTCCGTGGCACCCGTCGCCCGCATCCGCTCCCGCATGTTGAGCGTGATGCGCGACTTGAAATTGCCGGGCTCGACGGCCGCTACCGCGACGCCGAAACCGGCCAACTCGGCCGCCAGGGCGTCGGTGTAGGCCTCCACGCCGTGCTTGCTCATGCTGTAGACCCCGATGAACCCGCTCGTGACGATGCCGGCGATGGACGCCGTGTTCAGGATCCGTCCGCGGCTCTCGAGGATCAGGGGAGCGAATGCCCTGGTCACCCGGTACGGCCCGTACAGGTTGACGTCGAGGAGGAAATCGAGATCCTCTTCCGGCGTCTCGATGAGCGGACCGACGACGACCACGCCGGCGTTGTTGATGAGACCGTACAGCCCGCGTCCTTCCGCGCGGATGGTCTGGACG
>JAHEEH010000361.1 GCA_024640835.1 Bacteroidota bacterium | reverse complement strand
TGGACGAAGGGGTGTCGATGGCCGATCTGAAGGAGGTCCTGCACGCCTTCGCGAAAGCCATTTTCGGATCGGACGTGCGGATGCGATTCCGCCCGAGCTTCTTCCCGTTCACCGAGCCCAGTGCCGAGGTCGACATCTGGTGGCGCGATGAGAACCACCCGGATGGCGGGCGCTGGATGGAGATCCTGGGCTGCGGCATGGTGGATCCGGCCGTGCTGGAGGCCGTCGGAGTGGATCCCGAGAGGTACACCGGCTACGCCTTCGGCATGGGCGTCGAGCGTATTGCCATGCTCCGCTACAACATCACGGACATCCGCATCCTGTACGAGAACGACGTGCGGTTCCTGGAACAGTTCACGTGAACCGGCGCCCTCTTCCCTTGCTGCCATGAAAATCAGTACCGGATGGCTTCGCTCCTACGTGGAGCACGACTGGACGGCGGACGAACTCGCCGACCGTCTCACCCTGTGCGGCCTCGAGGTCGAATCGGTGGACCCGATCGGCCCCACGGTCGACGGCGTGATCGTCGGCCGCGTTCTCGGCGTTCAACGGCACCCCGATGCGGACCGGCTGACCCTCTGTGATGTCGACACGGGCAGCGGCGAAGCCGTGCGGATCATCTGCGGAGCGCCGAACGTGGCCGTCGGGCAGACCGTGCCCGTCGCCCCCGTCGGTACGACGCTGAGCCTTCCCGACCGGGACGATCCCTCGAGGCGGACTCCCGTGACGCTCCGCGAGGCGAAGATCCGCGGCCAGGCGTCCCATGGCATGATCTGCGCCGAGGACGAACTGGGCCTGTCGGACGATCATTCGGGCATCATGGTGCTCGATCGTCCAGCGGAACCGGGCGAGCCTTTCGCCGACTACCTGGAACGCGTCGGATACGCCGCTTCGGATACGGTGCTCGACGTCGCGGTCACGCCCAACCGCCCGGACGCGACCAGCCATCTCGGCATCGCCCGCGACGTGGCGGCCCTCGCCGACCGGCCCCTTCGCCGCCCCGAAGTCGCCCTCCCCCGGGACGGTGGGGAGGCCGCACTCGCCTTTTCGGTTGACATCCAGGCGCCCGACGGCTGCCACCGGTACGTCGGCATGCTGGTCCGCGGCGTCACGGTCTCGGAATCGCCGGCGTGGCTCAAGCAGCGACTGACGGCCATCGGCCTTCGCCCCCGCAACAACGTGGTCGACATCACCAATTTCGTGATGCATGAATGCGGGCAGCCGCTCCATGCCTTCGACTTCGACCAGCTGGCCGGGCATCGCATCGTCGTGCGTCGCAGGGCCGCCGAGGGACCGTTCACGACGCTCGACGGCAAGGAGCGCACGTTGCCAGCGGGTACCCTCATGATCGCTGACGGGGACCGCGACGTCGCCATCGCGGGGGTGATGGGGGGCGAGAATTCCGAGGTGACCGACGCCACCACAGACGTCCTCATCGAGAGCGCGTACTTCGATCCCTCCGATATCCGGCGGACCGCCAGGGCCCTTCAGCTGGCCTCCGATGCCTCGTACCGGTTCGAACGCGGGGTGGACACGAACGGCCAGGTGTGGGCCGCGGCCCGGGCGGCCGGAATGATGGTCGAGCTGGCCGGTGGAACCCTGGTCCAGGGCGTCGTCGACGCCCACCCGGTACCCCCGGAACCTCCGACGGTGCATGTCCGGGAGCGCCGCATCGCGGGAATCCTGGGCGCGACGGTCCCGGCAGGCGAGGTCGAACGCCTGCTCACGGCTATCGGCTTTGAACCCGTCGCCTCGGACGGCGGGTGGCAGGTCCGTGTGCCCACGTGGCGGCCCGACGTGGAACGGGAAATCGACGTCATCGAGGAAATCGTGCGGCTCTACGGACTGGACCGCATCCCCGAGCCCCCGTACGGTCGCCTGCCCAATGCGTTGCCCACCGTTCCGGTGGAGCAACCCACCCGCGATCGGGTAGCGCAGATACTCTCCGGTTCCGGCTTCAGGGAGATCTGCACGAACTCCATGCTGCCAGGGGAGGTCGCGTCGCTGTTCGCGCATCCCGTGCTGCGCGGTGGCGATCCGGTAGGACCGGCCGTCGTGACGTGCAACCCCATTTCGTCCGAGATGGCTGCGCTCCGTCCGAGCCTCCTCCCGGGCATGCTGCAGGTCCTGTCCCACAACCTCAATCACGGGCAGGCGGGACTCCGAATGTTCGAGATCGGAGTGGTCATGGATCGTTTCGATACGCCGGACGCTCCGGTGGCGGGCTACCGGGAACGCACGTCGCTGCTGATAGCGGTTACCGGGCGGCTCGTGGAGCCCGGTTGGGACGCGAAGGCGCGATCCGCAGACGTGTTCGACCTGAGGGGCCGGTTCGAGGCCCTCGTGGACGGGCTGGGGGTGAGTGGAGTGACCCTCGAGCCGGTTCGCCAGGCTACGGATCTCACCCGCTACCACCTGGCCGTCCGACTGGATGACAGGCCGATCGGCACCATGGGCGCCCTGTCACCCCACGTACTCGAGCGGTTCGATGTCCGGAGCGAGGTCTTCTTCGCCGAGATCGATCTGGGCGCCGTCGCCCTCTGGCGTTCGGACCGCGGATGGACCCGGTACCGGGACGTTACGCGGTATCCGGTCGTGGACCGGGATATCGCGGTCGTCGTCGATGCTGCATCGCCCGTGGGTCCCCTCCTGGACACGATCCGCGAGGCCGGAGGTCCACTTCTTCGACAGGTCGGCGTGTTCGACCTGTACCGGGACGAGAAGCTCGGCGACGGGCGGAAGAGTGTCGCGTTCTCCATGCGATTCGCCGCCGACAGGACGCTTCGCGACGAAGAGGTGGACCAGGCGGTCGCCCGCATCGTGAAGACCCTGGAAGAGCGGTACGCCGCCGCGTTGCGCAGCTGACGGGCGGGTGTCGCACGGTACGGTACGGCGCTTATATTGACCGCGCCTGACCCGATCAACCCGTGCCATGTCCGAAGCTCCAGGGAGCGAAGTGCCTGAAACCGAAGGCCCGTCTCAGCGAGACATGTTCTCGGAATCGTCCGATTCCGATTCCATCGATACCTCCCGGGCCCATCGCCGATCGTTGTCCGTGAAGAGCGAGCGTGCGCTCGAGCGACTGCGGGACCGGATCAGTCTCGCGGCCCGCGAGTTGCGCCGCCTTCGCGAGGAGAATG
>JAHEEH010000020.1:5526-11408 GCA_024640835.1 Bacteroidota bacterium | reverse complement strand
CACTGCTCGGTGAAGTACAGACGCTTGTCCGGATGCCGGTCGTGCACGGAGGACAGCGCGTCGATGGACCCCGCGTACAGATGGAAGGCCGACCCGTCGATGAAGACCCGGGCCGCCTCGTCGTCCAGTACCGAGATCGGGTAGTCCGTCCGGTCCGCGTTGTGATCGTAGATGATGATCTTCGTCTCGAGGCCGGCCGCCCGTAGTGCCGGACCGAGCGCATCGCGGACGAAAGCGGCCTGCTCGTCGGCCGGCATCAGCATGCTCGGGTTGTTGCCGGGATGCAGCGGCTCGTTCTGGACCGTGACGGCATCGATCACGATGCCCTCGGCGGCCATCCCCTGGAGGTATTTCACGAAGTACTGCGCGTACGACGGGTAGTACTCCGGGAGAAGGCTCCCGCCGATCGAGCCGGCGTTCGTCTTCATCCACACGGGAGGTGACCAGGGCGATCCGAGGATCATCAGGTCGGGGTTGATCGCGAGGATCTCCTTCAGGACGGGGATGAGATGCTCGCGGTCGCGGTCCAGCGTGAAGCTCGACAGATCCGGGTCGGTCTGGCCGGCCGGCACGTCCGCGTACGAGAACACCTCGGCGTCCAGGTCTGACGCCCCGATCGACACGCGGAGGACACTCGTACCGATGCCCGTGCCGCCCCGTCCGAAGAGGGCTCCGAGGAGGTTCGTGCGGGCCGAGGCCGACATGCGATGGAGGTGATAGGCGCTTCCACCCGTGAGCGCGAAACCGAATCCGTCCATCTCCTGGTACGAGACCGACGGATCGATCAGGATGCCCTGCGTCGTCCCCGCGGCACCCTCCTCGAACCCGGACGACTGCGCCTCGAACCGGATGTTGCGTGCCGGATCGCTGAGCCAGAATTCCGTGGGGGGCGGATCGTCCTGACCGGGAGACGCCTGGTCGCATCCGGGCCCGAGGCCGAGGGTGGCCATCAGAATCAGGGACATCCAACCGCCGCCGACAGGACGCGGTATCTGCATGACGGGTGCCGGGGAGAGGTTCATGGACGCGAATATCGGGCGGTCCGCCGAAACGAAACCACGAAATCCTCTTCCGGCGTCGGGCGGCGACCGGACCGGTCCCCCGGGGCAGCCCTGTTCCGTCCCGCCCCGGCCATCTCCGCCGGGTACGCGGCACGGCGAACGGGGTCCGCCGGGCATCTGCACCGGGGTGACGTGCGGTGACTCAGTCCAGGTCCCGGGTGAAGGTCACGGTCTCACCCCACGAGAAGGTCACCGTGAGCACTTCTTCCGCGAGCGCGGCCGTGAGGGTCGCCGTTTCGCCTGTCACGAGGTTGGTGGAGTGCATCGTCAGGGTGCCGTTCCATCGCTCGCCTTCCCACAACCGGTTTCCCGGGGTCGGCGGTATGTGGTCCCCGCTCGAGCACTGGCACGAAAGCATGGCGGAACAGCACCCGCTCCGATCCTCCGTGAACTCCATCACGTACCGGGTGCTGAACGCACCTGCACTGCCGTCCGGCTCCACCCATGCAGACACCCAACGCCCTGCCACCGCAGGCTTTTCCGTATTCGTCACCACGAGCGGCGTCTGGTCGCAGGCGGCGAATACGAGGGCAAGGGTCAGGAGCAGTCTCATGGATCGCCTGTGTTGATCCATGACGGCAAGTTGTCTCAACACGCCATCCGACGCCAGCGGCGAAATACCCGGTGGGCCGTAGGCCGATGTCGCCTTGCGTCGTGGATCAAACCCCTCGGCGCCTGCGCAGGTACCACACGAGGGTTCCGGATGACACCGCGAGACCGAGGATCACCAGGTTGGCCACGTACACCTCGAATCCGAAGGCCCACAGGACCGCGCGGATGCCGGCCAGGGCGAAGCAGGCCGCAAGCCAGAGGTCGAGTCGACGAACGCGGGCCTCGGCCGCGTCGGCACGCTCCGCCATCCTCCAGAGCAGGACCGCCGCGACCGGGAAGAGCGCGGCCTCGAGGTCGACGACCAGGTCCATGTCGAAGCCCGTACCGATCCTCGCGGCGAGGTCCGCGACGAGCACGCCCGCCAGAATGGAGAGGGGGTGACGGTATCGTCGGAGGGTCATCATCGTCCCTGTCCGCTCCATTTACTGCACGAAGGCGGTATGTGCAAGATGACCCGACCGGTTGCCCGGGTGTGCCCGGCGGGCTAACATCGGCCGTGTTTCACTACCCGCGGGATCCATGCGCAGCCTCGTCCTTCTCGCCCTCGCTTTCACCTTCCTGCAGGGAGCGGTCGCCCAGTCCATTTCCCCGGCGCTGTACGAGGGGCTCGAGTACCGGGAGGTCGGCCCCTACCGGGGCGGGCGAAGCGCGGCCGTGACGGGCGTGCCCGGCAAGCCCATGCTGTACTACCAGGGCGCGACGGGCGGCGGCGTCTGGCGGACGCGGGATGCGGGGCAGTCGTGGGAAAACGTCACGGACGGGTTCTTCGGAGGGTCGATCGGCGCGGTCGCCGTATCGGAGTGGGACAACAACGTGATCTACGTGGGCGGGGGAGAGGTGACCGTGCGCGGAAACGTCTCGCACGGCGACGGCGTGTGGAAGTCCGTCGACGCGGGCAAGACCTGGACTCACGTGGGTCTCGGCGATTCTCGGCACATTCCACGCATCCGAATCCATCCGAAGAATCCCGACCTGGTGTACGTCGCGGCGCTCGGGCACCTCTACGGTCCGAACGACGAGCGTGGCGTGTATCGCTCGACGGACGGCGGAGCGACCTGGAAGCGGATTCTCTTCGCGGGGGACGGTGCGGGCGCGGTGGACCTGGTCATGGACCCGTCCAACCCCCGAATCCTGTATGCCTCGACGTGGAAGGTATTCCGCACACCCTACCTGCTGTCGTCGGGTGGCGAGGGCTCGGCGCTCTGGAAGTCGACCGACGGTGGGGACTCGTGGACCGAGCTGACCGGCAGTGACAACGGGTTGCCCACGGGAACGCTGGGCATCATCGGCGTCACGGTGTCGCCCGTGAATCCGGAGCGCGTCTGGGCCATTGTCGAGGCGGAGGACGGGGGCGTCTTCCGATCCGAGGACGGCGGGGATTCGTGGCGGCGCATCAACGAGGACCGCAATCTGCGGCAGCGGGCCTGGTACTACTCGCGGATCTACGCCGGCACCGAGGACCCCGACGACGTGTGGGTGCTGAACGTCGCGCTGTGGCACTCGACCGACGGGGGGGCGACGTATGAACGGGTGAGGACTCCGCACGGCGACCACCACGACTTCTGGATCGCGCCGGAGGACGCCGACCGCCTGATCGTCGGAGACGACGGAGGGGCCCAGGTGTCGCTCGATGGCGGAGCGAGCTGGTCCACGGTGCTCAACCAGCCGACCGCCCAGTTCTACCGCGTGGTGACCGACCATCACTTTCCGTATCGCATCTACGGGGGCCAGCAGGACAACTCGTCCGTTCGGATCCTCCATACGTCCGACGGGCGGAGCGAGCGCGAATGGGAACCGACAGCCGGTGGCGAGGCGGGCTGGCACGCGGTCGATCCCGAGAACCCCGAGGTCGTGTATGGCGGCGAGTACGGCGGCCAGCTGGAGCGTCGCGATCACGAGAACGAGCAGTCGCGTGACATCAATGCGTGGCCGGACAATCCGATGGGCCACGGCGCCGAGGACTACCGGTACCGGTTCCAGTGGAATTTCCCCATGCTGACGTCCCGACACGATCCGGACGCGCTCTACGCGGGAGCGAACGTGCTCCTGCGCACGACGAACGAGGGCCAGTCCTGGGAGGTGATCTCGCCCGATCTGACCCGGGCCGATCCGTCCACGCTCGGCCCGTCGGGCGGGCCGATCACGAAGGACAATACGTCGGTCGAGTACTACGCGACCATTTTCACCTTCGCCGAAGGCGAGGAGCCCGGCGTCATCTGGACGGGCTCCGACGACGGGCTCATCCACGTGACGCGGGACGGGGGGGCATCCTGGACCGACGTGACGCCGCCGGCCCGGATCTTCCCCGAGTGGATGCAGGTGAACGACATGGTGCCCGATCCGCACCGTCCGGGCGGGCTGTACGTCGCCGGGACCCGGTACAAGTCGGACGATTTCTCTCCGTACCTGTACAGGACGGGTGACTACGGTGCGACGTGGGATCGAATCGACGCCGGAATAGACCGGACCCATTTCACGCGCACCATCGAGCCCGACCCCGAACGTCCGGGGCTGCTGTACGCGGGGACCGAGAACGGGATGTACATCTCGTTCGACGACGGAGATTCGTGGCAGCCGTTCCAGCTCAATCTCCCCGAGGTGCCCGTGACGGATCTCGAGTGGAAGGATCACGACCTGGTGGTCGCGACCCAGGGTCGCGGCTTCTGGATTCTCGACGACGTGATGCATCTCCACCACCTGCAGCCGGCCGATG
Source organism: Bacteroidota bacterium (assembly GCA_024640835.1). GTDB lineage: Bacteria > Bacteroidota > Rhodothermia > Rhodothermales > UBA10348 > JAHEEH01. Next base: position 7,022 of record JAHEEH010000020.1, on the reverse strand, counting down.
CGGAGCGCGCCTACGTGTTCTACGGGCCGTACCCGGCGACGCTGGGGGCGGAACGGGCGGTCCGGCTGAGGTACTGGTTCGCCGACGATCCCGATTCGGCCTCCGTGGTAAGACTGCGCATCCTGGAGGCCGACGGAGATCTCATCCGGACGTTCTCGTCGGATGCCACGGGGGAGGACGCGCTGGCCGTCGCGAAGGGGGTCTCGACCTTCGAGTGGACCATGCGGTATCCCGACGCGGAGTCGTTCGACGGACTGATCATGTGGTCCGGAAGCGTCCGTGGTCCGCAGGCGCCTCCGGGGGCGTACCGGGCGAGACTCGTGGTGGGTGGCGATTCGACCGAGGTGCCGTTCGAGATCCTGGCGGATCCCCGGTCCGGATCGACACAGGCGGATCTGGACGCCCGGTTCGCGTTTCTCATCGGCGTGCGGGACAAGCTGTCCGAGATGCACCTGGCGATAAGGAAGATCCGCGAGATCCGCGAGCAGACCCGGTCGGTGCTCGATCGCGTGCCGGAGGAGCATCCGGACCGTGACACGCTGCAGGCGTCCGCCCGATCGATGAATGAAGCGCTCCGCAAGGTGGAGGAGGCCCTCTACCAGACGAAGAACCGCTCGGGACAGGATCCGCTGAACTTCCCCATCCGCCTGAACGACAAGCTGGCGGGCGTGGCCTCGAACGCGTCGTCGGGAGCCTACCGGCCCACCGAGCAGGTCGTGGCCGTGCGGGACGAGCTCGCTTCGCAGATCGATGCCGAACTGGCACGCATGCGCGAGGTGCTCGAGATGGACCTCCCGGCCTTCAATGCCCTGGTCCGCGCGGCCGACATCCCGGCGGTGGCCAAATGATCAGTGCGGGTCCGCTCGATCGGACGCTGAGGGCTGCAGCGGTCCTGTTCGTGCTGGCCGGGCTCACCGGTGTCCTGTTCCGCATGACGGCGGCGTACGGGTGGTCCCTGGGGCTGGACCCGGTCAACGTCCGGCACGCGCACTCCCACCTGATGTATTTCGGGTGGACCGTTCCGGCCCTGTTCGCCCTCATCGGCACGGCCGTCGTGCGCGGCGGCGGCCGCCCACCCTCCCGCGGGTTGCTGTTCTCCACGATCCTGGTGGCTGCGGCGGCGTGGGGCGCGTTCCTCCTCTGGGGCTACGGGGCGGCCCGCGTCGGGAGCGCGAGCATTCCGTTCAGCATCATCGTGTCGACGGTTGCCATGGCGCTCTGGTACGCGTTTGCGTACTGGTACCGGCGAGCGCGCTCGCACCTGGAAGCCGGGCCGCCCCGCACCCTCGTCGACATCGCCGTCGTTCTGCTGGTCGTGTCCACCTTCGGCGCGTGGGGCGTGGCCGCCATGCTGCCGGCCGGCGAGGCTCCTCCCGCACTGAAAGCGGCGTTTGCGCACCTCTTCCTGGCCCTCTTCTCGGAGGGGTGGCTGGTCATGGCGCTCCTGGGACTGGCCTGGTCCCGCCTGCCGTCCGGTACGCGGTTGCCCGGGTGGG
>JAHEEH010000020.1:0-5516 GCA_024640835.1 Bacteroidota bacterium | reverse complement strand
CGCGTCGTTCCTGCTCGGAATGCCTGGCCATCTCGTCCAGGCGAATCTGCGTCTCGTGGCCCGGATCGGGGGGATGGCGTGGGGAGTCGGGGCGGTCGGCCTGGTGTGGTCCTGGTGGAGAAGCGCGCCGGCTGCGATCCGGAGGTCATGGGGGGCGGCGATGCTGGTCCTGGCCGTGAAGGGATCGGGACAGGCCGCCTCCATGCTCGTGCCGGGGGTGTGGTGGGCCGACATCGCGCCGGTCCGGGTGCTGTACCTGCACGTGCTCCTGCTCGGTTTCGTGACACCGGCCATCGCGGCCATGCTGGTCCGGGGGCGTCCGCTGGCCGCATTCCAGGCGGCCTCGCTGCTGCTCGTGCTGGCGCTCCTGCCGCTGACGGAGCTCTGGCCGTCGGTGCTGGCTCCGGAACGGCCCATGGCCGTCGCGGCCTGGGTGTCCCTGGTCCTGCCGGTGGCCGGAGTGCTGCTCTGGCGTCGGACCTACGACGAGGTCCCCTAGACCACCGCGCCCTCGCCCCTCGCCCCGTCGAGGCTCGCGGCCAGCTCGGGCACGCCGAACGACGTGCCTACCGCCAGTGCGGCGCGGACCAGTGGGGCGTCCATCGGCACCTTGCGCACGCGGTCCGCGACCTCGGCGAGGGGTACGGACGTGAAGCGGCCGTCCTGGACCGCCACCATCCGGCCGAACTCGCGCGCGGCCACCAGGTCGGCCGCCATGGCCCCGAACGAGGTGGCCAGGTTCCGGTCGTATGCCGTGGGCGTGCCCCCGCGCTGGACGTGACCCAGGATGGTGGTCCGGACCTCGCTCTTGATCCGGGCTTCGAGCTCGGCCTGCAGCACGTACCCGATTCCGCCGAGCCGCAGCGGATCGGGGCTGTCGTCGAGGGTCTTCCGCACGGCCATCTCGCCGCCCGCCATGCGGGCACCCTCGGCGATGACGATGATGGTGAAGGAGCGCCCGAAGCTCTCCCGGTCCCGGACCACCCGGGCCACCTCGTCGAGCGAGTATTCGAATTCCGGAATGAGGATGAGGTCGGCGCCGCCGGCCACGCCTGCATGCAGCGCGATCCAGCCGGCATACCGCCCCATGGTCTCGACGATCATGACCCGCTGGTGGCTCTGGGCCGTGGTGTGAAGGCGGTCGATGGCCTCCGTCACGATCGAGACGGCCGTGTCGAAGCCGAACGTGCGGTCCGTTGCGACCAGGTCATTGTCGATGGTCTTGGGGACGCCGACCATCGGAAGCCCCATCTCGTCCAGGCGGTTGGCGATGGACATCGTGCCGTCGCCCCCGATGGCGATCACTCCGTCGAGCCCCAGTTGCCGGGCATATGCGATGACCTGGGACGACACGTCGGCTCCCCCCCGCTTGTAGTAGCGGAAGGGGTTGGCCTTGTTGTTGGTGCCCAGGATGGTGCCGCCTCGGGTCAGGATGCCGCTCACGTCGCCGTACGACAGCGGTCTGATCCGCTGCGCGATGAGCCCGAGAAACCCGTCCTCGAAACCGATCACCTCGGCGTCGTGGCCCAGGATCAGGCTCTTGGTCACGGCGCGTATGACCGCGTTCAGTCCCGGCGCGTCACCGCCACCGGTCAGAAGGCCCACCCGTAATCGCCTGTCCATGGAGTACCAGCCGTGTTTGCCCGAGGTGCCCCGAAAACGCGTGTTGAGGGCGGAGGGTCCGTACCCGCCCCCGGGCGTGCAGGTACCGATACCCGCTGACGCGTATAATGAACGCGGACCAACCAGCGGCCGACCGGTCGCGGCAGGACGATCGATTCCGCTCGACGCCGAGGACCGTGCGGTCGGGACAGACTCTCATGAAGATCACGTTTTTCGGTCATTCCGCCCTCCAGATCCGGACGGAGGACACGACGATCCTCGTCGATCCGTTCATCACGGGCAATCCGCTCGCCGAGCCGGTCGTCTCGGCGGCCGATCTCACGCCCGACGTCATCCTCATCACGCACGCGCACGGAGACCACTGGGGCGATACGCCGGCCATTGCCAGGCGCACGGGCGCGCTGGTGGTGGCCAACTTCGAAATCACAGAATACCTCAGGAAGAAGCACGGCCACGAGAACGTGCTGGCGATGAATACCGGGGGGGCGGCAGAATTCCCGTGGGGGCGCATCACCCAGACGTACGCGCGCCATTCTTCGTCCTTTCCGGACGGGACCTACGGGGGAAACCCGTGCGGGTACCTGGTGGAGTCGGGCGCCCGGTGCGTCTACGTGGCGGGCGACACGTCGCCCTTCGCCGAAATGGCCTGGATCGGAGAGGAGCTGGACGTCTCGGTCGCGCTGCTTCCGGTGGGAGACACCTTCACGATGGGACCGCGGGCGTCCCTGCGGGCCATCCGGATGCTGGACCCGGCCGTGGCGGTACCGACCCACTTCAACACGTTCCCGCCGATCCGGATCGACGTCGAGGCCTGGGCGAAGCTGGTCCATGACACGGGATTCGTGGCCCGCGTGCTGAAGCCCGGCGAGTCGATGGCCGTCGAGACGGACTGAGCGCGTGCGTATCGGTATCCTGTCGGACACGCACGGGTGGTTCCACCCGGGACTTCCGGAAGCGCTCGGCGGCTGCGACCTGATCCTGCACGCCGGCGACGTGGGAGACCCGGACATTCTCGATCGCCTGGAGGCCATCGCGCCGCTGAGGGCGGTACTGGGCAACGTCGACGGCCCCTTCCTCATGCGCCGCCTGCCCGTGGACGACCGGTTCGAAGTGGACGGCGTGCGGTTCCGGATGACGCACATCGCCGGAAACCCCGACCGATGGCAGTCCGGGCTGGGCCCGGACCTCCGACGGGATCCTCCGGACGTTCTCGTCTGCGGACACAGCCACATCCTGCGGATAGAACGCGTAAAGAGCCTTTCGGGCATGCTCTTCCTGAACCCGGGAGCCTGCGGGAGGCAGGGATTCCACCAGGTGAAGACCTGTGTCGTGCTCCACGTTTCCGCCGGCGCGGCCCGGCAGGCGGACGTGGTGCATCTTGATGCGTAGATTGGGATCCCCCAACCGATCATCCATGCCCGAGCCCGATCTCCACACCGACCGGACGGACCGGTTCGATGTCCGTGCGCTCTACGAGACCAGCCGCATCCTGAGTGCGAGCCTCGATCTCGAGTTCGTGCTGAACAGCCTGCTCCTCACCGGGATGAGCAAGCTCCTCGTGATGCGCGGCGCCGCCTTCCTGTATGATCCGATCCACGGCCGCTACCGGACCGCGGCGGTGAAGGGGATCCGGGATCTGGACATCGGCTCGGAGCACGAGCTCCCCGGCGTCCTGGTCGGCGACATGATGCGCGGTGAGGCCATACCGGAAACGCTGCGCGAACGGGGCATGGCGCTCGCGCTCTCGGTCGCCTACGGGGATCGCGAGATCGGTCTCGTGGCGCTCGGTGACAAGGCCACCGGCAAGCCGTTCGAGAATCGCGAGCTGGAGTTCATCCATTCCCTGGTGAACATGTCGGCGTCGGCGGTGCACAACTCCCTCATGGTGGAGGAGCTGAAGCTGGCGAACCGGGACCTGGACAACAAGGTGCAGCAGCTGAACACGCTGTTCGACCTGTCCCAGGAGTTCAACGCGACGGTCGACCGGGATCGCCTCGTGAAGCTGCTCACGTTCGCCCTCATGGGGCAGATGCTCGTGAACAAGCACCTGTTCCTCCTGGGCGACGAGGGACCGGGAGACGACTCGGTCGACGGCAAGTCCTTCCGCGTGGTCACGGCCAAGGGCATCGGGAACGAGCCCCTCGATCGCGACATGCTCAAGCGGCTTTGCGGTCTCAGGGAGCTCTTCCTCCTGGAAGAGGACACGCCGCCCGAGTGGAAGCCGTTCGCGGCCCGCGGACTCCAGATCGCGCTGCCCATACGGCAGAAGGGAGCGACCTGCGGTGTGCTGTGCCTGGGCCCCAAGATGACGGGCCAGCCCTATCAGCCGGACGAGGTGGAATTCCTCACCGCCCTCGGCAACCTGGCCTTCGTATCCCTCCAGAACGCCTACCTGGTCGAGCAGCAACTGGAGAAGGAACGACTCGAGGAGGAGATGCGGCTCGCCCGGACGATCCAGGAGGGGCTTCAGCCGCAGTCGATCCCGAAGGTCCCTGGCCTGGACATCGCGGCGCTCGCGATTCCGAGCCGCCACGTGGCCGGCGATTACTACGACTTGGTGCCCCTGGACGGCGACCGACTCCTGGTTGCGATCGCCGACGTCACGGGAAAGGGCATGCCGGCCTCGCTGCTCATGTCGAACCTCCAGGCCGCCCTGCACTCCCTGACCCCCATCGACCTCTCGCTGGAGGATGCGACCTCCAACATCAACCGGGTCATCTGCCGGAACACCGGCTTCGACAAGTTCATCACCTACTTCCACGGCATCTTCGCGCAGAGCGACCGGACGTTCCGCTACGTGAACGCCGGGCACAATCCGCCCATGCTCCTCCGGCCCGACGGCTCCCTGGAGCTCCTGGAGAAGGGCGGGCTCCTGCTGGGGGTGATGAAGGGCATGCCGTACGAGTCGGGACTGACCCGGATCGACCCGGGAGACGTGCTGGCCCTGTTCACCGACGGTGTGACCGAAGCCATGAGCCCGGACGAAGAGGAGTATGGTGAGGAGCGGCTGGAGAAGCTGCTTCGGCAGCACCTTGACGACGACGCGGCTCACATCCTGAACGCGGTCCGGGAGGATGTCAGGGACTTCACGGAGGACACGGCCGTGCTCTCGGACGACCTGACGATGGTGGTCGTGAAGGGGGTCTGAACCGGATCAGCTGCTGCAGGCGTCGCACGGACACGTGGCCCGGAGCCGCTTCCACGTGTAGATCCCGGAATCGTGGCCGTCGTCCCACCGGATGCGGACGGCGTACGAGCCCACGGGATCCACTCGGACCTTCTCCCATCGCATCAGCGCCGGCAGGCGGAAGACCACGGGATCGGGGAGCGTCCCCATATGCTCGTGGCCACCCATGCATTCCGCGCACGGGCAGGCGCGGCGCAGGCCATCGAGGGGGAAGTCCGTTCGGTGGCCGTCCGTCCATTCGATGGAAAGCGTCTGGGCGTCGGTATCCACGGTGAGCCGGCGGGGGAGGGCAGAGGGTTCGGCGGGCATGGGCAGGGGATCGGACGACGCCGGAGCCTACGAACGACCCGCTCCCGACGCAACGCGCCGCAGGCCCGCGTGAAACGAGCAGCGGAGTGCCCGAACAGGATCGGACACTCCGCCGTCTGGACACCCGGAGGAGCCGGAACCGGTGGGATACCCCTCAATACCCTGCCGATCCCCTTGTGGCCCGCTACGGGAGTTCGAGTATGAGTCGCACGGTTTCCCGGCGGCGAGGGAATTGCCCGCCGGTGCATGCGGTATCGGCTGCCTTCGCGACCGGCCTTAATCCTATATTATGAAGGAATGGTGAAGAGATGTGGGAATCGAGCATGGGCTTCAGCCCGTCCTCCGCCCGGCCGATACCCGACGCACCTGCCGTGCATCCATCACCCGCCATCCCGCC
>JAHEEH010000360.1 GCA_024640835.1 Bacteroidota bacterium | reverse complement strand
GCCTCCCGCCGGGCGTGCGGTTGTCGTTCGCGACGACGCGTGGAAGTCCGGAGTCGACGCCGGCGGGAATCAGGAAGGGCTGCGCGCTGGCAGGGGTGGCGCACAGGGCGACCACCAGGATCAGGGTTCTGGGCACGAATACGTCGTTTGCGAGGGTAGCAGGTGCCAGTATACGCATCCCGTGGCCATGCCTCGCCAGGATCACGACGTTTCATCGAGCCCCGATAATGCCGGGGACCTCCGATGTGAACGACGCGACCCGGTGAGAAGCCGGATCGGGCACCTATTCGATCTCTCTCGCCTCGACGTAGAAGCCCCGGTCGACCTCCAGGGCGCCCGCCGCACCGACGTCCAGCACCTGCCAGAGCTCCGTGGGGTGCAGCCAGAACGCCCCACCGTCGCCGACCGAGACCCGGACCGGCATGGCAAAGCCGTGCACCACGTTCTGCCACCGGTAGCCGAGTACGCCGGATTCTAGATGCCACTCCAGCACGGGGAGCATGGTGGTGCGGAGATACTGGTCCCAGACGAGATCGAGATCCAGCCCCGATTCCCGCGAGATGTACGATTCGACCGCGCTGCCCGCCACGATCCGGTGCCGGAACTCGCCGTTCAGCCCGCGCAGGATGCGCCGCCACGCCTCGTCGTTGCGTACCAGCTGGCGGATCGTGTGAAGCAGGTTTCCACCCTTGTAGTAGATATCCGCTCCACCCTCGTTCAGCCCGTACGGCCCCACGATGGGCCGCCGGTTCCGGACGAGCTTCCGTGTGCCCGTCACGTATTCCTGGCCGGCCTCGGCCGAGCCCGTCAGGCACTCGGTGTAGAGGTTCTCCGAGTAGTTGGCGAAGCTCTCGTGCACCCAGTTGTCGGCGACGTCACTCGCGGTGATGTTGTTGCCCCACCACTCGTGGGCGCTCTCGTGGATGATGATGAAGTCCCACTTCAGCCCCTGGCCGGTCTCCGACAGATCCCTGCCTCGGTATCCGTTGGCATAGCCGTTGCCGTACGTCACGCCGCTCTGGTGCTCCATCCCGAGGTAGGGGACCTCGATGAGCTTGTACCCGTCCTCGTAGAACGGGTACGGCCCGAACCAGTGCTCGAAACACTCCATCATCGGGCGAGCCTGGGCCCACTGCGCCCTGGCTTTCTCCAGGTTCTCCTCGAGCGGCCAGAAGTCCATGGTGAGCGTGCCGGATTCACCGTCGTAGGTCTCGGACCAGTGGGCGTAGCGACCGGCGTTCATCTCGACGGAGTAGTTGTTGATCGGATTGGATACGAACCACGTGTACGTGGTCGTACCGTCGCCGTTGGATCGGGTGTCTTCCAGGCGGCCGTTCGAGACGGCCACCAGCGGGTCCGGCACCGTGATGGCGGTTCGTTGGCTGTCCGGCTCCTCGGCCTGGAAATCCTTGTTGGGCCACCAGATGCTCGCGCCCAGGCCCTGGTTGGAAGTGGCAACCCAGGGCGTTCCGCCGCCGTCCGTCTCCCACTGGTAGCCTCCGTCCCAGGGCGGCCGCACGGCCACGCGCGGTGCTCCCGCGAACCTCGCGGTGACGGTATGCAGGGCTCCGATGGGCTGCTCCGGCACGTCGACGAACCAGGCGTTGCCGTCCTGCCGGATCGGCCGCGCTTTCCCGTCCAGGAGGACGGCGCCGAGTTGCATGGGCGGCTGCAGGTCGAGCTGCATCTCGCCCGACGGTCCCACCACCCGGTAGGTGATGTCCACCGATCCCTCCAGCGTACTGTCGTCCGGCGAAACGGAGACGGCCAGGTCGTAGAACGTCACGTCCCACCAGGCCCGACCCGGACCGTTGGATCCCCGAAGGGTGTCCGCCCGGGTACGCGCGGCCGGCTGGGCGCCAGCCGATCCGGTGAGCGCGATGAGGGCGACGAGGAGAGCGAAGCGTTTCATCGATGGCACCCGTTGAAGCCTGGTCCCGGACTGGCCCGCTACCGGGAGCAGTAGCTGCCCGCGGCCCCGCTCGGCCATACGTTGTCGGCCGGATTCTCGTCGGGGAACCGGCAGTGCGGGTCGAAAACAACCTCCGTCACCACGGCCGATCCGAGATCGAGTACGGCGTCGAAGGTCCGGCCGCCGTCGAACCAGACATCCACCGGCCACGTGAACTCGGCCGAGGTGTCGTCGATCCGAACGGCGTTCTCCGGCAGCGCGGGCGGTGCCCCGTCGAACCGGACCCGGAGCACGACGGGTGACGGCATGCCACCGTCCTGGCGCACGGTGACGGTAGTGCTGGACCCGTCGCGTACGACGGATTCGACCGAGCCATCCACCGATTCCGTCGTCCAGAGCCAGTAATACCAGAACCACCCCAGGTTCTGCCCGAGTTCCCGGTCCATGAGGAAGACGTAATCCCACGGAGACGGATGCCGGAAGGCCCACGTGTCGGCAAAGGTGCGCATCGCTCCCTGCACGGCATCGTCCCCCACGATGCCGCCGAGCATGGAGAGCATCATGGATACCTTCTGGTACGTCTGGAAGCCGTACATCGGCCCGCCGTAATTGGCGTTCCACATCATCGGCGGCTCGTCCTCCAGGCCGCTGATCTGCCCGTACTGCTGGCCGATGCCGTCCAGGTTCGGCTCGCTGCCCTCCGCGTCGGCGTCCGACAGGATGTTCATGTAGACGTTGAAGCCCTCGTCCATCCAGCCGTACCAGGTCTCGTTGGTCCCCACCATCATGGGCCACCACTCGTGGGCGGTCTCGTGGTCTGCCGCACCCTGGTTGGAGTTGATGACCATGGGGTATTCCATGCCGGCCGACGGTCCGTCCTGGAGGGTCAACTGCGGGAAGGGGTAGGGCGCCCACAGCGAGGAGTAGAATTCCAGGGCGTGCCGGGTCCTTTCTCCTGCCTCTTCGAAATACCGGGCCCGATCCGGAAGGAACACCATGTGGATCGGTACGGGTCCGCGCTCCGGGATCGTGGCGCGGGTCGCCTTCCAGATGAAGCGGTTCGATGCCGCCCACGCGAAATCGTTCACCTGGTCAGCGGCGAAGTGCCACACGAGGCTCTCGCCGTCGGCGGTCTTCGCCTCATCCTCGGCCACGATCGTAATCTCGTCGTTCGAATCCAGGACGTTCGCCAGGCGCTCCCGGGCCGATTCCGTCAGTACTTCCTCCGGATTCTGCAGGACCCCGG
>JAHEEH010000359.1 GCA_024640835.1 Bacteroidota bacterium | reverse complement strand
TATTCCCAGAAGACCATCGGCGAGATCCTCGGCGCCGGTCTGGAACCCGGAGGTCGCGGGCAACGCCTCATGGGCAAGATCTACCGGAACTCGGGCATCGAGACGCGTCATTCCGTGATCGAGAACCATCGAGACGGATCGAAGAGCTCGCTCTTCTTCGACGGGAAGTCCGGCGCGTTCCTGTCCCCGACCACCGGGTCGCGAAACGACCAGTACGCCCTTAATGCACGCCCCCTCTTCGTCGAGACGGCCCGTGCAGCCCTCGAGCAGGCCGGATTCGGTCCCGAAGACGTGACGCACGTAATTACCGTCTCCTGCACGGGATTCATGGCCCCCGGGCCGGATTTCTACATCGTACGGGACCTGGGTATGTCGCCGTCCGTCGAACGGTACCACGTGGGATTCATGGGTTGCTACGCCGCGTTTCCCGCACTGCGCATGGCGGCAGCCTTCTGCCGGTCCGATCCCGATGCCGTGGTCGTGGTAGTCTGTCTCGAACTCTGCACACTGCACCTGGAACCTTCCGAAGAGATCGACAACATCATCGCGGCCTCGGTCTTTGCGGACGGAGCCGCCGGAGCCGTGGTCAGCACCCGTCCACCCACAGGAACGGCCGTCGAAATCGTATCCTCGACCACGCGCCTGGCGCCGGACTCCGAGGATCACATGGCATGGCGGATCGGTGACCGCGGCTTCGAGATGACGCTTTCCACGTACGTTCCCCGGATCCTTGGCATGCACATCGGATCCCTGGTCGATGGCCTGCTCCGTGAGACCGGTCGGACGAGGCAGGACGTAGCCCACTGGTGGGTGCATCCGGGGGGACGGGCCATTCTGGACCAGGTCGAGGAGGCGCTGCAGCTTCCGGCGCAGGCGCTCGCGCCCAGTCGCACGGTCCTCGCCCGATATGGCAACATGAGCAGCGCCACGGTGCTCTTCGTCATGGAGGAAGCGCTGCGGTCGGGCAAGACGTTCCCGGGCGACCTCGCGTATGCCATGGCGTTCGGGCCTGGCCTGACCGTGGAAAGCTCCCTGCTCCGCGTGGTCTAGTCCCGACTCGCATCATGCCCACCCTCGTGCTTCGTCGTCGTCGCCCCGATCTGTCCGAGATCATGGACGATCCCGGATGCGACGCGGTCCAACTCGACCGCACCTACGGGCATTTCCGGATCCTGAACAGGCTCATCGCCGGATGGCGACCCGTGTACGCACGATGGATTCGGCCACGGCTCCTGCGGGGTCCTGCGACCCTCCTGGATATCGGGTGCGGCGGCGCGGGCGTGCCGGTCATGCTCGCGTCCTGGGCAGAGCGCGAGGGCCTGCGTCTGCGGACGACGGGAATCGATCCGGACAGCCGTGCGATCAGGCACGCCGGGAGAATGGACACGGTGGAGCTCATCCAGTGTGACTCGCAGGAGATGGTGTCGACGGGCCGGACGTTCGATTTCGTCATCTCGAACCACCTGCTTCATCACCTGGACGAAGGGAGTCGGAGCGGGCTCTTCGAGGACTCCGAGAAGCTTGCCGATTGCGCTGCCATCCACAACGACATCCGCCGTGACGACCTCGGATACGCGGGATTCTGGTTGCTGGGTCTCGCATTTCCGGGTTCGCTCATCCGGCCCGACGGACTGACCTCCATCCGACGCTCCTACACGCGGAAAGAGCTGGAGCACGTGCTGCCGGACGGCTGGCGATGCGTGACCATGCCGCCATTCCGGCTCCTGGCAGTCCATGAAGAGTCCTGATGCCATGAGGACCGACGTCATCGTGGTGGGTGCGGGCCCGGTGGGCCTGGACCTGGCATGCCGGCTGTCCCTGGGAGGGATGTCGGTCCGCGTCCTGGAGCAACGGACGGAGCCGACGGCGCATTCGCGCTCGATCGGCATCCATCCCCCGGCCCTGGAGGCCCTGGACGAGATCGGCGTGACGGACCGCCTGATCGAACACGGCGTTCCCGTGCGCGAGGGCATTGCCATGCGACAGGACGGGCCCGTCGGGCGGCTGCGGTTCGACGCGTGTCCGGGGCCGTATCGTTTCGTGCTCGCCGTGCCACAGTGGCGAACGGAACGCGTGCTGGAGGATCGTCTCCGGGAACTGGATGCGGATGCACTCATGTCGGGGGTCGTGGTGTCCGGTGTCCACAGTGATCGGGACGGGACGACGGCTGTTGCGGACGACGGCCGCCGCTTCACTGCCGATTGGCTCGTGGGTTGCGACGGGAAGAAGAGCACCGTGCGTCAGAGGGCGGGCATAGAGTTCAGCGGCCGTTCCTACCCGGACCGGTACGTGATGGGCGACTTCGCGGATCAGACGGAGTTCGGGCCGGTGGCCGTGATCTTCCTGGTCAAGGACGGGCTCGTCGAGTCGTTTCCGCTTCCGGAAGGGCGACGCCGGTGGGTGATCCGCCTGGACCGCCCCGTCGACGATCCGGATGCGGACTCGGTCGCGGACCTCGTGCGCATGCGTACCGGTCTGGAGGTGGATGCACGGACCTCGACCATGGTCTCCGGATTCGGTGTGGAGCGCTACCTGGCGGGAGTGATGGCGAGAGGCCGGATTCTGCTCGCGGGAGACTCGGGCCACGTGGTGAGTCCGATCGGCGGCCAGGGCATGAACCTCGGCTGGCTCGACGGCCGGCGGGCGGCCGAGGTGATTGTCCGGGCCTCGCGAGACCGTGCGGCATGGCCCGGCCTCTTCCGGGACTACTCGGTCGGACGGCGACGCGCCGCCGCCCGTGCGGCACGCCGGGCGGAGTTCAACATGGCCCTCGGGCGTCCGTCCCGAACAAGACCGCTGAAACTCGTCGCTGCCCGGTTGATGCTCTCCCGGTTCCTGTCGCCCCACTTCGCCCGGCGGTTCACGATGCGCGGGTTGTAGTCCCCCGGTCTACTTTCCCCCCTCGAAATACCGCGCCGCGAAATCCAGGAATACCGGCCAGTTCGGCCCGTCCGTGTGACCGGCGGTGTGCTGGCGAAAGGCGATCTCACCGTCCAGGAGACCTGTCCCGAGTGCGGGGAAGTCCATCGTGCCCATTCCACTGGCCCCCAGCAACTCGTAGGCCGGGGCGGCGTGCGCGCCGGCGAGGAACATGCCGCGCGCGTCCACCCAGTAATCGCCCACGTCGCCGCTGGAAATAAAGATGGGCCGCGGGGCGCAGAGTG
>JAHEEH010000358.1 GCA_024640835.1 Bacteroidota bacterium | reverse complement strand
CTTATGGACCTCACGCGGTGGATATCCGAGTACTACATGTGCTCCTGGGGAGAGGCCCTGCGCGCTGCGCTTCCGCCCGGAGCCACGCCGGCCACGGAGCGAACCGTCCGGCTGGCCGACCCCGCAGCCGAAGCGCCGGGTTCCAGGCAGCGCGCCGTGCTCGAGTTCCTCGCCGGTACGGAGGAGGTCGCGGTTTCGGCCGTGATGGATGCCACGGGCGCGTCGTCCGCCACGCTGCGGTCCCTGGAGCGACGCGGCGTGGTCGCGATCGGGGAGCGGGAGGTGTTTCGCACCCCGGTCGCGGAGGAGATACACGAGCGCGCGGTGGACCCGTCCGAATTCCACTCGCATCAGCGCATCGCGGCGGACCGGATCTCGGAGGCGGTCGGGGCGGCGGAATTCAGGACCTTTCTTCTGCACGGCGTGACCGGCAGCGGCAAGACCGAGGTCTACATGGCCGCCCTCGGTCGTGCGCTCGACGCGGGCCGCGGCGGAATCGTCCTCGTTCCCGAGATCGCCCTCACACCGCAGACCGTGCGGCGCTTCCGGGCACGCTTCGGAAACCGGATCGCGGTCCTGCATTCGCGTCTTTCGGACGGCGAACGGTACGACGCGTGGCGGGCCATCCGCCGGGGCGACCTCGACGTCGTGATCGGTCCCCGGTCCGCGGTGTTCGCGCCCGTCCGCAACCTGGGGCTCGTGATCGTCGACGAGGAGCACGAGTCCAGCTACAAGCAGTTCGATCCCGCCCCGCGCTACCACGCACGCGACGTGGCGGTCGTCCGGGCGAGCCGGGAGGGCGCCGTCTGCGTACTGGGTTCGGCCACGCCGAGCCTCGAATCGCTGTACAACGCGCGGTCCGGCAAGTACGAGCTCCTCCGGATGCCGGAGCGCGTGACGCCCCCGGGGTGCGAGCCGGCCCGCCTTCCGGATGTCCGGATCGTGGACCTCGCCGCCGAGCGCCGGTCGGGCCGCCGAGACGGAGCCATTTCGGCACCCCTCCAGGCCGCCATTCGGCGTCGCCTGGAGAACGGCGAGCAGGTCATTCTCCTCCAGAACCGGCGCGGTTTCGCGCCTGTTCTCGAATGCGCCGATTGCGGGTGGTCTCCCGCCTGCCCCGACTGCGCCGTCACGCTCACCTACCACAAGACGAAGCGCCAGCTGCGTTGCCACTACTGCGGCCGTGCTTTCCGGTTCGACAGCCTCTGCGGAAACTGCGGCGGCAACACGCTGGAGAACATCGGCGCGGGCACGCAGCGCGTGGAGGAGGACACGGCCGGCCTCTTTCCGGATGCCCGGATCCTCCGGATGGACCTGGACACGACGTCCGGCAGGAATGCCCACGACCGGATCCTCTCGACCTTCGGCCGTGGCGACGCCGACATTCTGCTCGGCACGCAGATGGTGGCGAAGGGTCTCGACTTCGAGCGCGTGACCCTCGTCGGAGTCGTGGATGCGGACGCGGGACTGCTTCTCCCCGATCTGCGGTCGGACGAGCGCATTTTCCAGCTGCTCACCCAGGTGGCCGGCCGCGCCGGACGGGCGGAGCTCCGCGGCGAGGTTTTCCTGCAGACGCGAAACCCGGACCACCCGGTGATCCGGCTCGCGAAGCGGCACGACTACGACGGCTTCGCCGAGACCGTTCTCCCGGCTCGGCACGCCCTGGGGTATCCTCCGTTCACGCGGCTCGTCCGCGTGGACTTCCGCGGGCCCGACGAGCGGGACGTGTCGTCGTTCGCGGAGCGGTGGAAGCGCGCATTCGACCCGGACGGCCACGCAATCGAGTGCATCGGTCCGGCGGCGGCATTCGTGCCACGGGTCCGGAAGACGTGGCGCATGCACGTCCTGCTGAAGGCTCCGCGGACGGTTCCGGCCGCGACGCTGCGCGACGTCGTCAGGGCAGCAAGCGTCCGAGCCGGGCGACCGCCGGCACGCACGAGGATTGCGGTCGATGTGGATCCCACGGACCTGCTCTGACCGGCCAGCATCGTAGGAACCATCCCCATCCGGCCTCGTATGGCGCCGCAAGGGGCAAGTCCCGTACGGCCAGCTCCCTCTGAACTCCGTCAGGGCCGGAAGGCAGCAGCGGTAGGAGGTTGAAGCGGTGCGATACGGATCGCTTGCCCCTTTTTCTTTGGGTCATCTTTGCAGGCCCCGTGCCGGCCCTGCGTATCTTCGGCCCCACCGCGAGCCGGACAACCCACCCAACGACTTTGATGTACGCGATCGCTCTCCTTCCCCTGCCGATTCCCCAGGCCGAGGGTTCCAATCCCCTGGCCATGTTCATCCCCCTCGTCCTCATCTTCCTGGTCTTCTACTTCTTCATCATCCGTCCGCAGAAGAAGAAGGAAGACAAGAGAAAGCAGATGATCGAGGCCGTCCGCAAGGGCGACAAGGTGGTCACCATCGGGGGTCTCCACGGAGTCGTCACCCAGATCGACGAGACCAGCGTGCTGATCCAGGCGGACACGAACACCAAGCTGCGCGTAGAGAAAAACGCACTCTCCGACGTCCGCTGAGATGACCGGTCCCGCGGACGGGCGCAGACCGTTCCGCATCCCGCGCTGGGTTCGGATCGTGCTGACGATCGGACTGCTCGTCCTGATCGCCACGAACGTCGATGCGTCCGCCATGGTCGAGGCCCTTCGCACGGCCCGCTGGTGGCCCGCAGCCGCTGCATTCGCGCTGGTACCCCTGAACTGGACCTTCGCGGGGCTTTCCTGGCTGTCGATCAGCCGGAGGATCGATCCGGGAATGCGGTTCCGGGAGGCCATGACCGTCGTTCTTGCAGGACACGCGGTGGCCATCTGGACCCCGGCACGCGTGGCCGAGTACGCCGGCAGGGCGTACATGCACGGAAGGGGCAAGGGCACGGCCTGGATGGCCGGAACCGGACTCGAGACCTTTCTCCGATTCGCGCCGCCGATGCTCGTGGGAAGCATCGCGCTGGGATTCATCGACGCCGAGCCCGCCTTCGCCTGGAGTGTCGTGCGGATCGCGGCAGCCGCGGGCCTGCTCCTCATCGTCGGCATCGCGATGTACCCGGAGCGCATTCGCCGGTTCTTTTCACGCCGCAGGGAGCGCCCCGGCCTCGCCTTTCTCTCGCAGACCAGCCGCCGCGACATCCTGAAGGTCCTCGCCCTGAATACGGCGAGGCTCCTGACGGGATCGGTGCAGCTCGCGCTG
>JAHEEH010000357.1 GCA_024640835.1 Bacteroidota bacterium | reverse complement strand
CAGGTGCAGCGTCTTGTGCGCCAGCACGTGCCGGAAGACCATCGCGCGGGCGACGGGAACGCTCACGCGGTCCGCCGCGCCGGACGCGTAGAACGCGGTCACGAGCCTGGCCCGTTCACCGTCCACGAACGGATGGCTCTCCAGGGTCGCGGCGCGGAGCCTCTTGACTCGGTCTGTCATTTCGCTGGTTTCGATCATGGCGCCCCACCGATGAAAACGGGCAGACTGCTGAAGTGGTCCTGGATGCGGCTCATCTCCTCCTTCGACTGCGTCCGGATGGAAGGTAACCGTCGGGCGATCCCGAGCCGGTCGGCCTTGTGCTCGCCGGCGGGGTTGTATGGGAGTAGATCGACGGCCTGGATCGTGCCGATACCGGATAGGATTACGGAGAGCGACGACAAGTTGTCGTCCGTGTCGGTGACACCGGGAATGAGCGGAATCCTGACGCGAACGGCGGCGTCCGCCGCCACCAGCCGCCTGAGATTCGAGAGGATCATCCCGTGGTCCCCGCCGACCCACTCATCGTGCGCCGCGGGATCTGCGAGCTTCAGGTCGTACAGGAAGAGATCGGTCCATGGAAGGACGGCCTCGAAGTGCCGCCAGGAGACCGATCCGGACGTGTCGACGGCGGTTCCGACGCCGAGCGATCGGGCCGCCTGCACCAGCGATGCCGCGAATTCGCGCTGCAGCAGCGGTTCGCCGCCCGACAGGGTCATGCCGCCGCCGGACTCGTCATAGAAGACGCGGTCCTTCAGAACCACGTCCATCACGTCGTTCACCGTCGCCTGCACGCCGATCATCTCACCCGAGCCGTGGAAGCGGCTGCCCAGCCCACGCCTCGGTTCGGGCTCTCGGCCGCGGCTTTCCGGATTGTGGCACCATGCGCAGTCGAGCGGGCAGCCCTTGAGAAACACCGTCGTCCGGATCCCCGGCCCGTCATGGATCGCGAAACGCTTGATGTCGAAGATGATTCCGGTCGTGCTCACACCGTCAATCGGACGAGTTACGCATACGATACGGGCTTCGGCGGAGCGCCTCCGACGGGGATTCCCCGGCACGGATGGAAGGGAGCGAGGGCATGCCGGGGTTTGTGCGTTCCCCTTGCCAGTGACACGACACGGCAACCGGAGGGAACCGATCTTCCCGGAGAGCCCACGCCCGATCTCCGGGTGCTTCGACCATGCCTTCACGCTCCGGAGGGTTCATCCCCTTCCTCGTCATTGCGGCCGTCGCCGGCTGTGGCACGCCGGCTCCATCGGCCGACTCCGGACCAGCGGTCGAGCACGGCGCATTCGTGCGCGGAGACACGCTCAGGACCGAGATCGCCCTCGTCTTCACGGGTGACCGGTACGCGGACGGAGGCCCGCACATCCGGGAGACGCTTCGAGAACGGCAGGTGCCCGCATCCTTCTTCTTCACGGGCAATTTCTACCGAGACGGGCGCTTCGCGGGGCTCATAAGGGCGCTCCGTGAGGATGGCCATTACCTAGGGGCCCACTCGGATCGCCATCTCCTGTACAGCGCGTGGGAGGACCGGGACAGCACGCTCGTCACCGCCGACTCGTTCGCGAGGGACGTCCTGGGCAACTACCGGGAGATGGCCCGGTTCGGGATCGGGCGGGAGGACGCCCCGCTCTTCATGCCCCCCTACGAGTGGTACAATCGCGAGGTCGCCGGGTGGACCAGGGACCTGGGGCTCCAGGTGGTCAACTTCTCGCGCGGAACGAGGAGCAACGCCGACTACACCGTGCCCGGCGACGGCTATGTCCCGAGTGACACCATCTGGGACAGCATCTTCGAGCGCGAACGCTCGGATCCGCATGGCCTGAATGGCTTCATCCTGCTCCTGCACGTCGGCACGGCGCCTGAGCGGGTCGACAAGTTCTACCTGCGTCTCGGCGACCTGGTAGACGAGCTGCGAGGCCTCGGATACACGTTCGTGCGGATCGACCACCTGGTTCCGCGGCCCTGACGGTCAGCGTCTCCGCTTGAACACCCATTCCAGCGTGAAGCTGACGCTCCGGGCCGTCAGCCTGCCGACGCCGTTCTCGAACATCGCAGGCCCGGCCACTTCGTACCGGACTCCGAATCCGAACGCCCTGTACACGACACCCAGGCCAAGGTGTGGAGTGACGCCGGATCCGATCGGGCGCAGCGAACCGCCGTCGTCATCCGGGTTGGGCAGCCATTGCGAACACTCGAGCTTCTTGTCGAAGATCGAACCCTCCCGCCACACGGTGCAGGTCGAGCCCAGCCAGACGGATGCACCGGCCTCCCCGTAGGCTGCCAGCTTGCCCGTCCGCCCCCACGGATATCCCCGCGCAGCCAGGCTGAGCTGGGTGCGCGTGTGCATGAGCGTGCTGCGGTCACGCCCCCCCGCCTCGCTGATCGCGCCTCCGAACCCGAGGCGGATGCCCAGGCTCCGGGCCACGTTCCTTTCCACGGTCAGTTCGATGAGCGTGCCCGACCAGGTGCCTCTCGCTTCGTACGGACCGGTCCATCCCGTGTATCCCGCACCGACGAGCGCCGACCAGCTGAGGTTCTGGGCCGCTGCGGGGATAGGCGCGGCCGCGAGAACACACGCGACGATCGTCGACCGCACGATGGCGGAGAGACCCACGCCTGGGTAACGCTTCATACTCGTGTCCCGGGGTACTGAACAGAAGGAAGCGGCCCCGGGGGTATCGGAACCGCGTCGGACGGGCAGCCGGCCCGCGCGGAAGGGGCCGAATGTAGGGACTTCGGCGTGCAAAGCAACGCGTGGTTCTAAAGGTCCCGTCACGACCCCGGGCAGGGCGGCTCGGGCGACACCCGGTAGCGCTTCCGAAAAATTCAAGAAGACGCACGTTTGCATCCAGGCCCGGAATGCCGATATTTCGCTGGCAGCGAAACAGTGTTCTCCTGAACCCGGCTTTTCCGCGAACACGCACGACATGCCCTGTCCGGCTCCCATCGCGTCCCACCGGCGGCCCGCAACGGCCCTGACGCTCCCCGTGATTCCTGCCCTGGCCGCGGATCTGCTCGCCCTGCTCCTGGTGCTTTCGCTTCTACTCGTGCTCGTACGGTAGCACGAACGTCGACCCGTATACGTCGCCTCGCATGATCGGAGGCCGGGTCGACCGGCCCACCCGACCGCCCCCGCCCCCATGCGCAGCGACACCGTCAAGAAAGGATTCGAGAGAGCACCGCACCGG
>JAHEEH010000356.1 GCA_024640835.1 Bacteroidota bacterium | reverse complement strand
ATCGTGAATGCACGGGCCGTGGTGGATCACCTCATCCGGCAGGGACGCGACGTCACGATCGTCTGCGCCGGGTGGATGAACAGGGTCTCCCTGGAGGACACGCTCTGCGCCGGGCTCCTCATCGATCTGATCGGTCCCGATCGACTTGCATCCCCCGTGACGGACTCGGCCCACATCGCCCGGGTGCTCTACGACCACGATCGGGACCGCCTCGTGGAGAGAATCGCCTCGTGTAATCACGCACGGCGCCTGGAGCTCCTAGGCCATGGCGAGGATATCGCCATCTGTTCCGCCGTCGACTCCGTGCCCGTGGTACCCACATTCCGGGACAGCAGGCTGACCCTCGCCGACGAACCCGGGACGGTGGTCTGAATCCCTGTGTTTCGGTGGTTTTCGGAGAGCGCCCGCCTTTTGAAGGCCCTCTCCCCTGCCGTAGCTTCCGTGCATGGCTACCACCGTCAAGAAGCGGCAGTCCGGCCGCGTGAAATCCGGGAATCCGCTCGTCTCCCCGCAGAGGAAGCGCGAGGTGCTCGGGCTGATCCTCATGGTGATCGCTCTCCTGGTGGCATTGTCCGTCCTGACGTACCACCCGGATGATGACGTGATCGCCAGGCGTTTCACGCTCGATGCCCTCCTGGATCCTTCCGACGAGAACGTTTTCAATGCGCTGGGACCCACCGGGGCCGTGATCGCCAGCACGCTGGTTCCCGGATTCCTCGGGTACTGCGTTCTGCTCCTTCCCGTCGTCCTGTTCGGCTGGGGCTGGGTGTGGCTGAGGAACCGCACGCCGGTGTTCCTTCCGCTGGTATCCGGACTGCTGACGCTCGCATCCGTCTTTCTCGCCACGATGTTCGGATGGATTGCCGTCGTGGGTGACACGGATCTGCTCGTGTGGAGCGGTGCCTGGGGCCTGGGGTTGGCGCACTGGCTCGTGCAGATCATCGGATCGATAGGCTCGTTCGCCCTGCTGCTGCTGGCCATCACGGTCACGGGCCTCCTTCTGCTGGACCACGACATCCAGCGTACCCTGGATCGGCTGGAAAAGGATTTCCGGAGACTCGTGTCCGGAGTGGGATCCGGGTTCCGGAGATGGAAATCCCATCGTGCGGAACGACGGGAACTGGTCGCGGCAAAGCGGCGCGAACGCGCAGCGGCGGCCCGGGCCCAACGCGAGGCCATGCCGCAGGCCGAGCCCTCGCCCGCCCGCTTCTCCGAGCCGGGGCACACCGGGCGGAGCGCCCCTTCGCCGGAGCGTCCTGCCCGACCCGACGCTCCGGGCGCCGACCTCACCGTAAACGTTCTCCCGCCCGTCGAGGAACCGCGTGCGGACCGTCCGGCACCCCGCCAGCCGCTCGAATCCGACTTCGAGTACGAGATGCCCTCCCTGGATCTCCTCGACGAGGACGAGGGGGGCCGGGCCCGCGTGGATCATGCCGAGATCGAGGAGAACAAGCGCATCCTCCTCGACAAGCTGTCCACGTACAGCATCGAAATCACGGCGATCGACGCCGTGGTCGGACCGACCGTCACGCTGTACGAGCTCACTCCCGCGCCGGGCGTGAAGATCAGCCGCATCACGGCGCTCGAGAACGACCTCGCGATGGCCATGGCGGCGCGCGCCCTTCGGATGATCGCCCCGATTCCGGGCAAGACGGCCATCGGCGTGGAGATTCCGAACCGGCATCGTGAGCTCGTGCGCATTCGCGACGTCATCGGGACCCAGCGTTTCCGCGACGCGCACATGGAACTCCCGCTCATCCTCGGGAAGTCGATCGAAGGGGAAGTCGTCCTCCAGGACCTCACCAAGCTGCCCCACGTGCTCATCGCCGGTGCGACCGGGTCCGGCAAGTCGGTCGGGCTGAACACGTTCATTGCGGGCATGCTGTACGCCTGCCCGCCGTCGCACGTCAAGTTCGTCATGATCGATCCCAAGAAGATCGAACTGGCGTCCTATGCCCGACTCGAGGCCCATTACCTGGCGCTGCCCCCGGAGGCGGACAGTGCCATCATCACCGATTTCGGACAGGCGCTGGGCACGCTCAAGAGCTGCGAGGTGGAGATGGACTCGCGGTACGATCTCCTCTCGGAGGCCCGGGTCCGTTCGCTCAAGGAGTACAACGACCGCTTCGACGCGGGACACCTGGATGCGGCGGACGGCCACAGGCGCCTGCCGTACATCGTGGTCGTCGTGGACGAGCTCGCCGATCTCATGATGACCGCCGGCAAGGAGATCGAAGCACCGATCGCCCGATTGGCACAGAAGGCCAGGGCGGTGGGCCTGCACCTGATCCTGGCCACCCAGCGACCGTCGGTCGACGTCATCACCGGTCTCATCAAGGCCAACTTCCCGTCGCGCATTGCTCTCCAGGTGGCTTCGAAGATCGACTCGCGCACCATTCTCGATCAGAACGGCGCGGAAGGGCTCGTCGGCAACGGCGACATGCTCTACATGCACGGAAGTCGCGTCACCCGCCTGCAGGGTCCATTCGTGTCGATCGAGGAAGTGGAGCGCCTGACCAACTTCATCGGAGACCAGGACGGCCCGGGACCCTATCGTCTTCCGTCCCTTGAGGAGGCGTCGGGCCTGGACCTGGGGGACGGATTGGGTTCCTCATCCGACCGCGACCCTCTCTTCGAGGAGGCTGCCCACATCATCGTACGAAGCCAGCAGGGGTCCGTCTCGCTTCTTCAGCGGAAGCTTTCCGTGGGATATTCCCGTGCCGCCCGCATCGTGGACCAGCTCGAGGACGCTGGGATCGTGGGACCGTTCGAAGGCTCCAAGGCGCGGCAGGTGCGGGTGGCCGACGAGACGGAGCTGGACAACCTGCTCGCGGCCGACTGACCACTTGTTGAACCTCTCGATCCAGAAACAATGAGCAAGAATACCCCCCTTGTAGGCATCACCATGGGCAGCGAATCCGACTGGCCGGTGATGAAGGACGTTGCCGATGTTCTCCGGCAGTTCGACGTGCCCTTCGAGGTGCGTGTGCTGAGCGCTCATCGGACGCCCGATGCCACGCACGCCTGGGCGTCGGGAGCCGCCGCCCGCGGCATGAAGGTGATGATTGCGGGCGCCGGAGGTGCTGCCCACCTGGCCGGCGTCGTCGCAGCCGCCACGCACCTGCCGGTCATCGGGGTGCCCATGCCGTCCAAGAACCTGCAGGGACTGGACTCGCTCCTGTCCACCGTCCAGAT
>JAHEEH010000355.1 GCA_024640835.1 Bacteroidota bacterium | reverse complement strand
TTGATCTTGGGATGGTCAGGAGCGACCCCGGCTCGAACCAGGCCGAACGGCGTGGGAAGGCGGTCGAAGAGATCGACCTCCGCAGTGAGTTCGGGCTGCTTGAACAGGTGCTCGGCCGCGTAGAAGCCCGCCGGTCCGGCGCCGATGACGGCGACTCGCAGGGGGTGTTCGGGCGTTCCGGGTCGTGGCATGGGTCGAATGTCTTGGTGAACGGGAATCGAGGGTCCGAGGACGGGCTTTTCGGGCCGCGCAAAGGTATCATCCCGTCGAAGCGGCAACAAGCGGGGATGTGCCCACGCGTCGAAACCGGGCCGGGGCACTGCGGTACAGGGTTGCGCTTCGTCCCGATCCGAACCGCTGGATTACGCGATTTTCCGCTACGACCGTCCTTTCCGCACTCCGACTGAACGGGTCATCGGGCTCGTGGCACCACGTCTTCTGTTCCTCTTCGTCCTTTCTTGGGCGATTCTTGGCCGGCCGGCAGCAGGCAGGCAGCGAACCGACGTCGGTGTTGCCCATGCGGACACGCTGGTGACGTCGATCGACGGGACGCTTCAGTTGCGTCCGTTCGTGGTACCGGGATCCGTGGTCCTTCGGGCGCAGGGTTCCATGCTCGACCAGGCGCGGTGGAGCCTGCAGGGATCGTCCGGCAGGATTCTCGTGTCCCTGCCCGCCGGCACGCCCGTCTTCGTGGAGTACCGGGCTTTTCCTTTGACGGTGGGACCCGTATTCCGCCTCGACAGGCAGCCCCTCACCGTTCCTTCCCGGCTTCGATCGGTTTCCGGTGGCCGGCGGCCCAGGACTCCCGGACCCCTGGAGGGCGGACTTCGGAGCCGCGGAGCCATTTCGAGAGGTATTTCCGCCGGATCGGGACGAGATGCATCCATCGAATCGGGATTGCGACTGGAGGTGGAGGGAAGCCCTGCGCCCGGAGTCCAGGTGAGGGCCGCGCTGACCGACGAGTCGACTCCGATCCGCCCCGACGGGACTACGCAGCGCCTGTCGGAATTCGACCGGGTAGCGGTGGAAATCGACTCCCGCCTGGGGCAGGTCCGGATGGGAGACGTCGATGTGGCGCTGTCCGGAAGCCGCTTCGCCGGTTTCCATCGAAAGGTCCAGGGGGTGGCCGTACGAACGGGCGCCTCTGCGGGTGGCGCCGGGGGGGTGACGCTCGGCCTCCAGGCGGCGGGAGCTGCGGCGCGCGGCTTCTTCCATGTGCAGCACATCGCGGCCATCGACGGTATGCAGGGACCGTACCGCCTGGAGGGACGGACCGGAGAGTTGTTCGTTCTGGTCATTCCGGGCTCCGAGACGGTCTACCTGGACGGAGAGCGCCTCGAGCGCGGCGCCACGCTCGACTATACCATCGACTACTCGACCGCAGAAATCACCTTCATGCCGCGGATTCCGGTCACGTCGGATCGGCGGATCGAGGTCGAGTTCACCTACAGCGTGAACCAGTTCACGCGTACGGTCGTGGCAACCGAGGGCCAGGCCGCGTTCTGGCCCGATGCCGATGGCCGTCACCGGGCGAGCGTTGGCGCAACCTGGCTTCGGGAGGCCGACGGAAGTCGCTTCACGGACGAATTCGGCCTGTCGTCCGCGGACTCCCTGCGGATCGCTGCGGCAGGGGACGGCGAAGCCCTGCTGTCCGGCGCCGTGGAGGTCGACTTCGATCCGGAGGCTCCGTTCGTGCAGTATCGACTCGAACTTCGTCCCGGTAACGGTAACTGGGTGGACACGGTCTACGTGGCGCTCGGGGCGGCCCCGCTTCCAGGCGAGGCGGTATACAGGGTCCGCTTCAGCCGCATGGGGCCGGGGCAGGGCCGGTACGCCCGGGAGGGCCAGTCCGTCAACGGCATCGTCTACGTGTATCGCGGAGTCGGAGGTGGCGACTATGAGCCCGTGCGAAGGCTCCCTCGGCCCGAGTTTCATCGGCTGGTGAATTTCCGCGGCTTCGTCTCGCCGGTACGCGGGCTTGCCGTCGGAGCCGAATGGGCTCGCTCTCTGAAGGACCGCAATCGCCTCTCCGATCTCGACTCCGGAGACGACCGCGGCGACGCCGTCTCAGGCAGCCTTGCGCTGACGGTCCCTCTCCGAAGCATGGGGACGTTGTCCGCGGGCGCCTCGATGGTCCGCCGCTCGGCCCATTTCGCTTCGTTCGATCGGACGCGGCCGGTGGAATTCGGGCGCGAATGGAACCTCGGACGGCGTTCGGTCGACGCCCTCGGTGGCGTCGTCGGCGTCGTCGACGAGTCGGAGGCGGAAGCCCATCTTGCGTGGAGCGCCCGGGACTCCACCGCGGTCCGGCTGGAGGCCGGTCGACTGGACCTCGGCGATCTGTTCGGTGGGAGTCGCGAGCGGATGAGCATCCACTCGTTCGAGCCGGGCCTCCCGGGGCTCCGGTATGCGCTGGATCGGGTTCGGACGGACGATGCGGGATTCATGGAACGCGGACAGTGGGAATATCACAGGGCGCGCCTCCAGGCCCCCGGAACGTCCCGTATCCTGCCGTACGTGGAGATGGAAAGAGAGGTCAGGAGACAGCGGCTGGCCGGCGATACGCTCCAGGCCCTTTCGATTCGCTACCTCGAGCTGAGGCCCGGCGTGGAATGGCACTCGAACGACGCGTCCGCGGCCGTCGAGCTGGAACGCAGGACCGAGGACTGGCCCGAAGGCACGCGGCTGGCGCGAGCGTCCTCCTCGTGGGCGGGCCGCGTGCGCGGGCGGTTCGCTTCGGCCGGAGGCTGGTCGACGTCGGGTGAGCTCTCGTGGCGCCACAGGACGTTTGGCGGGGATTTTGCCAACCGCACGGACGTCGGAGGCACGCGAAGTCTGTCCGTCCTGGTGACCGGTGACGGGAGGCCCGCGCCCCGGCTTCGTCTCGGCTGGATGTACTCGGCCCGCACGGAGCGATCCCCGACGCTCCAGGAAGTGTACTTCCGGGCGGGTCCGGAGCGTGGAGAATACGTGTGGGTCGACGACAACGGAGACGGCGTCATCCAGGTGGACGAGTTCGTGCCCGAGACGACGCCGGATGAGGGTCTGTACGTGAGAACGTGGCTGCCCTCGGATTCGCTGGCATCGGTGACCGTTGCGCAGGCCCGGTTCCGCCTGGCGCTCGAGCCGGGCAAGCACCGCCTCGGGTTTCTTTCCGGGCAGAGCCTGTTCGAAGTCGAAGAGCGGAGCAGGACGGCCCGGCGG
>JAHEEH010000354.1 GCA_024640835.1 Bacteroidota bacterium | reverse complement strand
GCCGGAGGGGCGAAACCAGCAGGACTTCCATCGTGCCGGTCTCCTTTTCGCGCGTGATGGTGATGGACGTCATGAGCGCGCACACCAGCATCAGGATCAGGGCTATGAGCCCGGGCACGAAGAGCACCACGCTGCGCAGCTCGGGATTGAACCGCATGCGGACCTCGGGAACGATCCGGACTGCGCGCCTCCCCGCGATCGCCGTTTCGGCCTGGTATGCGGCCACGATGGCGGAGGTGTACGCCAGCACCGTGTTGGCCACGTTGGGGTCGGTCGCGTCGGTGATGACCTGCAGGGCTGCCGTGCCCTCGCGTTCCAGTCGCCGGCCGAACTCCGGCTCGAACACGACGGCCTGCCGGATCTTCCCACGACGGAATTGGGCCTCGACCTCGGCGAGAGACGTCGCTTCGACCACCTCGAAGAGCGGGGTGGCGTCCATCCTGTTCACCAGCGCACGCGTCACCTCGTCACGCGACTGGTCCACGACGGCCATCTTCACGTCGTTGATTTCGTTTCGAATGGCGTACCCGAACAGGATCAGCTGGACGAGAGGCATCCCGAACAGGATGACGAGGGTCCGGCGGTCCCGGAAGATGTGCCGGAATTCCTTGACCACGAATCCGCGGAAGGTCCTCATGCGCGTCCCTCCCCGCCGCGGGCCAGTCGGACGAAGACTTCGTCGATGGACGCCGCTCCGAAGCGGTCCTTGAGGTCCCCGGGCGCTCCGATCGCGGCGATACGGCCATCGACCATGATCGAGACACGGTCGCAGTACTCCGCCTCGTCCATGTAATGGGTCGTCACGAAGACGGTCACTCCCTGCTCCGCCTCCTCGTACATCAGGTCCCAGAACTGTCGGCGGGTGACCGGATCCACCCCGCCGGTCGGCTCGTCCAGGAACACGACGGTCGGATCGTGGAGCACCGCGACGGAGAAGGCCAGCTTCTGCCTCCATCCGAGCGGCAGCGACCGAATCTGCGAGTCCAGGGCGTGCCCGAGTCCCAGGCGACGGGCAAGGTGATCCGTCCGGACGCGGACATCCCTGTTCGAGAGGCCGTAGATCCCTCCGTAGAACCGGATGTTTTCCCGCACCGTCAGGTTCTCGTAGAGCGAGAACCGCTGACTCATGTAGCCGATCGTGCGCTTGATCTCGTCCGCCTGCGTGTACACGTCGAATCCGGAAACCGTCGCGAGGCCTTCGGTCGGCGAGAGGAGCCCCGTCAGCATGCGGATTGCCGTCGTCTTCCCGGCGCCGTTCGCACCGAGAAATCCCAGGATCTCGCCGGGCATCACGTCGAACGACACGGCGTCCACCGCCGTGAACGAGCCGAATCGGCGCGTCAGGCCATGGGTCGAGATGATGGGAACGGCCGGGTCAGTCATGGCGCCCCATCCTCTCCATGAACACGTCCTCGATGCCGGCCGCGATGCTCCGTACCTCGCCGTCCACGCCCGCCCTCGCCAGGTAGACCTTCAATTCCGCGGGCTCGGCGACCGGCCGGCGGTCGGTGAAGTGAATCTCCCCGCCGAAGGTGTACACCGCGTGGGCCTCGGGGTGATTCCGGAGCGCACGAAGAGCCGCGAGCCGATCGGACGCCCGGACCGCCATGAGGGGTTTCGGGTAGGATCGGGCAATGGCCTCCGGCCGATCCACCTCCATCAGGCGCCCGCCCTGGATCAGGGCGACGCGGTCACAGCGCCCGGCCTCGTCCATGTACGGTGTGGACACCACGATCGTGAGGCCCTCTGCCTGGAGACGGGCCAGGATCGACCAGAACTCCCGTCGGGAGACCGCATCGACCCCGGTCGTGGGCTCGTCCAGCAGGAGGATGCGCGGGCGGTGTATGAGCGCGCACGACAGGGCGAGCTTCTGCTTCATGCCACCCGACAGCGCACCGGCCCGGCGGGTCCGGAAAGGTTCCAGCTGACCGTAGATGTCACGGACCAGGTCGTAGTTCTCCCGAACCGTGGTGCCGAAGATGGTGGCGAAGAACTCGAGGTTCTCCTCGACGCTCAGATCGGGATACAGCGAGAAGCGGCCCGGCATGTATCCGAGCCGTGTCCGAAGCGCACGATACTCCCTGACCACGTGGAGGCCGTCGACGAATGCCTCGCCCGAATCGGGTTCGAGGAGGGTCGAGAGGATCCGAAAGAGCGAGGTCTTCCCGGCTCCGTCAGGACCGATGAAGCCGAAGAGCTCTCCTTCCCCGATCGTGAACGAGACGTCCTCCAGGGCCCTGACGGTCCCGTACCTCTTCGAGACACCGGTGACGACAACCGCGCTCACGGAGCGGGCTCCCCGAAGCGCACTTCGCCGGGCATGCCGATCTTGAGCCGACCATCCGGGTTGGCGACGCGGATCTTGAACGCGTAGACGAGGCTGACGCGCTCCTCCTTGGTCTGGATGAGCTTGGGCGTGAACTCGGCCGCGGAAGCGATCCAGGTGATCCGACCCTCGAGCGGGCGATCCGAGCCCGCATCCTCGTCGACCAGTACCGTTACGGACTGTCCGATGCGGACGTGGGGCAGCAGGGCCCCGCTCACCCAGGCTCTCAGCTCCAGGGTGTCGAGACGGGCAACCGCATACAGTGGCTTCCCGGGCGCGGTGAGTTCCGACGCCTCCGCATACGTGGCGAGCACGGTGCCGGCCACCGGGTTGACGACATGACATCGCCTGATCTGGTCCTCGACCATGCTCAGGTGGGCATCCAGAACGGCCGCCTCTGCACGGATCGGATCGTACTGCGTTCTTGCCGCCTCGATCTGGCGATCCAGGACGAGAACCTGCCCCTCGACGTCGTCCATCTGTTTCTGCGTGGCGGCGCCGTCCGCGGCCAGGGCTTCGACCCGGTCCCGGTCCTTCCCGACGACTCGTCGCTGCTCTTCCAGCACGGCAAGCTGGGCCGATACACCGCTGAGCCGTGCGGTCACGGCCGAGCGCTGCGCCCGGAGCTGGTCCCTGCTGAGCGTGAGCTGGAGCGTGTCCACGAGGGCGACTTCGCGACCGACCTGCAGGAGATCTCCCTCGCGAGCGTCCATGCGCAGCAGGCGACCTGCGGACTCTGCCGAGACCAGGACCTCGGTGGCCTCGAAATTGCCGTATGCGTCCGAGCGGCCATCGCCGCCACCACAGCCTGCAATCACCAGGACGGCGGTCGCCGCAAGTATCGATGGAGTTGCTGATGCCTTCATGATCCCCCCAGAATGGTGACAAGCC
>JAHEEH010000353.1 GCA_024640835.1 Bacteroidota bacterium | reverse complement strand
TCCCCACAGCTGGTGCCCCTCCGGCCCGGCGAGACAGGTGTCTGATGATCCGCCTCGCGGTGCGGATGGCGCTGCTGCTGGCCGCACCGGGTACGCTCGTCGCGCAGGTGCCGGCGGTGCTGCGGGGGCAGGTGCTCGATGCCTCGACCGGGGCGCCGGTCGAGGGGGCCAGGCTCGAACTCGGTGGTCTCTCGACCATCAGCGGCGCGGACGGGCGTTTCGAATTCCGGAGTCTCCCGGCCGGTCGAGGTGACTTGCGCGTGCAGGCAATCGGGTATCGGCCCCAGTGGCTGCCGCTCCGCCTGGACTCTGATGCGATGCACGACCGGGTGGTTCGACTCGTCGCCAGCCTGCCAACGCTGCCCGAGGTGGTGATTCAGGGATACGCTGCCGACCCGGCGCTCGACCATGCGACGCTGGTACGGCGAGGCGACGACCTTGCGACCGCCATCGACGGATGGCAGGGGGTTGTCGTCCGACGGAGCGGGGGCAACGGACCTGCGTCGCCGCAGGTTCGCGGCAGCGCTCCGGAAGAGGTCATCGTGCTGGTAGACGGTTTCGCAATCAACGACCCGCTGACGGGACGGGCGGACCTCAGCCAGATCCCGACCCGCGACCTGGCCTCCGTCCAGGTGCGCCCCGGCGCCCGGTCAGCCGGTGGGGCGGGCGTGGCGGTCGGTGGCGTCATCGACATCCGGAGCCAGGCGCCGTCGTCGGGCGCGGCCGCCTCTGGATGGATGGGGAGCCACGGCAGCGGCGGTGCGTCCGTCGTCGGCACCGTTGCCGGGACGCGCCTTTTTCTCCGCGGCGAACGCCTCGCCGATGGCTTTTCCTACCGGGTGCCGCCCAATCGTGGTGGGGGTGAGGCGGCACGCCTGAACGCGGGCGGCACCGTCGGTTCCCTCGCCTTTCGGACATCCGGATCGCTCACGGTGCAGGGGCGGGCAAGCGTCTCCCGGCGTGGCCTGCCGGGCGCGGTCGGCAACGAGACGCCGACGGCAGCAGCCGAGGACGTCACCGCCTTCATCGGCGTCTCGTCGACCGGGTCTATGGGGTGGGCGGGCTCGGTGCAGTACCTGCAGAGCGACGTCGGGGATCCGGCGCCTCCGACGGGCCCCGCGTACCAGGTTCGCTCGGCAGGTTGGAGCGCGACCCTCGACTGGGCGCGACGCGGTCGGCTGTCCATCGCCGGATGGGATGGGGACGTGGAGGTGGGCGTATCCGGCCGGCACGATGCATTCGGCGGCGACGTCGTTCGGGAAGACACCCGATTCACCCGTGGCGGCATTCGGGCTGGCGCCACCGCGCGGCCCGCTCCCGGTTCCCCCTGGACGCTCGCGGCCTCCGCACGGGTGGACCGCTGGACCGGTGAGTCGGGTCCGCTGGGCAGCGCCCGCCTGGACGGCGGCTGGTCGCGACACGGGACGTCGATCCGGGCCTCCTTCGGGAGTGCCGTCGCCGCGCCGGCGCTCGCCGACCTCTTCTTCCGTGAAGGCGTGGGGGTGGCCCTCAACCCCGGGCTCCGGCCGGAGCGGGTTCGGTGGGAAACCGTACTGGGCGTGAACCAGGACTGGTCGATGTTCGGGCGTCCGGCCACCGCATCGGTGCACGGATATTACGGGCGAGTCGATGACATGATTCTCTGGGCGCCTGGCGTGGGGTTCATCTGGAGCCCGCGGAATTTTGACGTCATCCGCCGGGGACTCGACGCCGCGGTCAGCCTGCAGCCGGTCCGCCGCCTCCTGGTCGAACTGCAGGGAGCGATGACGCCGATCACCTACGATGTCCCGGATGGGGCCCAGGTGCAGTATCGTCCAGTCGGGACATGGAGCGCCTCAGCCGCGTGGACCGGCGCCGGGTGGGCTGCCGACGCCCGATGGCGGTGGGTCGGCGAGCGCTTCCCCAATCCCGGTGGCCTCAATCCGCGTCCCAGCTACGGCGTGCTGAACGCGGGACTCGAGAAGAGCATCGGTCCCGCACTCGTCCGCGGCGAGGTGCGGGACCTGTTCGATGAACGCGCCGAGTTCCTTGCCGGCTACCCCGCACCAGGGCGCACGGCCGTCCTTTCGATTTCCATGGAGTGGCAATGAAGACTCACCTCCGGTCCCGATGCCCGGCCGCCTTCGTCCTGGCCCTCACCGTGGCGGCCTGCGCCGATCCCGCCGCGCCGCTGCCCGCACCGTCGGAGGTGGTGCTCGTCGTGAACTCGATCGAGTCCTCGCTGAGCGTCATTCCGGTCAACGCCACGAGCTCGACCTACACGATTCCGCTTGGCGGAACCACGCCGACGCCCGTCGGAGTCTCGGCGCTCGAGGGATGGGCGATCGTGCCGATGGGGCTGGACCATGCGGCGACCGTCGTTGACCTGACGTCGGGATCGGTGAGTCGGGTCGTCCCCCTCGCGAACGGCTCCTTTGCGACCGGGTCCGCCATTGTGGATGACTCCATCGCCTACGTGGCCAACCCCGGGCTGAACACCGTGACGCGCATCAACTATCTGACCGGGGACACGGCGAGCGTGGCCGTCGGCGTGTACCCGCAGGGAGTGGTCGTCACACGCGGGAAGGTCTTCGTCCTCAACGGGAACCTGGTGAATTTCACCCCGGCCGGGCCGGGGTGGATCACCGTCATCGATCCGGTGACCAACACCCGTGCGGCCGGCGTCGATTCCATCCCGCTGCCGCTGCCGGGAAACCCGCAGTTCGCTGTGGTCGCCGGCGACGGGAGGATCTACGTGATGAACGTGGGAAACTACGTCGATGCCGGGCGCCTCTCGATCGTCGATCCTGTGGCCCGGGTGGAGCTGGCCAATTTCGGCGGGTTCGGCAGCGGTCCCGGCGACCTCGCCACCGATGGAGGCAGTCGTCTGTTCATCAGCTCGTTCACGGAAGGGGTGATGGAGTTCGACACCGGGACCAGCACCGTGGTCCTGGGCGCGGGTAACGGCATCCCGATTCCCGACAATTCGGGGGTGGCGGTGGACTCGGACGGCCGGGTCTACGCGATCACGGCGGGCTGCGGCGGTGGGGCAGGCGGGGAGGCGCACGTGCTCCGGGTGGACCTGACCGAACGACTCACCGTTCCGCTCGGGGTCTGCGCCATCGGCTCGGCCGTCACCAGGATTCCCGTAGAGTAGATTGCGGGGATGGCCCCAATCACGACGCCCGCCATCATCGTCGGCTCGCTCCGCTACGGTGACACCTCGAAGATCGTCCGGATG
>JAHEEH010000352.1 GCA_024640835.1 Bacteroidota bacterium | reverse complement strand
GTTGCTTCGACGCAACAGGAATATCGGAACACGCGCAGCGCCCCATCATGTCGCGGGCCGTTACACGCACGTGCTCAGTGAGTGCTTGCTCCCGAAGTCGACTCACGGACTCCAGCCGCGAGGAGCCCCGCTACCAGACGATGGCGATTACGACCTCTTCCTCGTCTCCGGGCTTTATCGTGAAGGGTCCCGATGCCATGTAGAACGCCTGGTCCTGATTGTGGGCGGGCGTGCCCAGGCCTTTCCTCGGAAGAACACCGACGCCCCGGCACCGTGATGGCACCGGGGCGTCCTGCTGGTAACGTCAGCCAAATATGATCCCGATCAACGCGGTGAGTGGAATTGACAGGCGGCCGCGTTGCCCGGCGTCACCACGCAGGTGTATTCATATACACCCATCCCGGGCCATTCAAAAGCACCGTCATACTTGTACACGTGGTCGATGCCCGGTCCTTCGACGAGATACATTACGCATTGACCGTTGGTCTTACCTCTCGGCGTGACCATGAGAGTGGCAGGACCCAGGTACAGGCTGTCGTTGTCTGACATGAAGCCACACATGTTACCTACACCGGCCTTGTGCGTGATCACGAGGGCACCCTTCTTTGCCGGGACATGGTCTGCCAGATTCGTCGGCGACGCACCGCAAAGTAGAACTACCGCGAGTGAAAGAAAGAGAGTTTTCATACTCTGCCTCTGAAAGGAAGATTGAGATGAACTGAACGGACAACTATTACCACGCAGAATCTCGCGTGGAGGGCTCATCGGGCTCCCGGATACGGCAGATTTTGCTGGCGGAGGCCAGAGCGTCCCCGGTTACATCTCCCACTTCTCGTCCGCCGTCGGACCGTAGATCGACGGAACGGGCACGTCACGCAGCCGCAAGTAGACGGTCATCTGCCCGCGGTGGTGGCTCAGGTGGCTGATGTGCTGGCGCACGACCGCGCCGCGGGGCATGGTGAACACCGCGTGGCCCCCGGCCTTCAGCGACCAGGGCACGCCGTAGTCGGCGTCAGAAGCGGCGACGATCGCTGCGCGCGCCTGCCGCACGTTGCTGTCGAACAGCTCGAGAAGGGTTTCCGTGCTCTCCATGCTGTAGCCGGCCCCGCCGGAGAGGTCCAGCTCCGTGTTCGTCAGCGTCTGCCCGATCCAGCCGGGCATCCAGGCGAGTAGCTGGGCCAGGTGGGCAATCGCGAACGATTTCGGGTGGGGCTTCCAGCCCGGATCGTCGTCCGGCACGCGCTCTATGACGCGGCGCGTGCACCCCATTTCCTGGTCGAACTCCGGAAGTAGCATGTCGGAGATGCTCATGACTCGTGTGACGAATTGCGGTGTTGAATGATCTGAATCTAGCCTTCCGCGTGCTCCGAGGTTACAGTCGTCGTCGGAAATGACACCGCTGGTTGCCCATTCTCGCGGATACTGACTTCGTTGGAGCATGAATGCGCTCCAACAGGGCTGGCTGCAGTTCGGCGGTGCCGACGGGTGCGAGAATGACCCCGGGTTCCGCGAGGTCGTGGACGTCCTCGCGCAGCGGGGCGTGATCCGGGAGGGCCTGGCGAAGGCCCGCGGGCATCTCCGGCCTGGAGGTCATCTGTTCGTTGTCAATCCGTTCAGGACGAGGGAAGTGGATGTACACGAGGCGCAGCATATCCTCCCCGACAATCTCGACGCAGCGGAAGACGCGGGGTTCGTCCTCGTCGAGGAGAAGGACGTAGCCGAGGACGTTCTCCCCACACTCTCTCTTGCTCGGCATATCGAAGACGACACCTGGAGCCAACGGCAACGGTCCTGCACTACGCGGCGACGCGCTCACGTCCAGTGAGGATCGGAATCCGCGTCGGCTCCTTCCTCTTCAGGAAGCGGATCACGGCCATTCGGTGGAAGCTTCAGATCGCGAAAGAACAGCAGGATCCCGATCTCTTTCGTGCCCATGCGAGGTACATGGTCCTGCTCTTTCGGCGCGCGGCGTAAGAGTCAACGAGGAAGACCCCAGCGGTCCCTTTGCGCCCGCCACGAGCACAACAGGAAAGCCGCCAGGAACAGGATGACCCAGGCGATAAGACCTGCGAGAACAGGCAGTTTCCGTCAACCTGTCTGGTCCATTCGGGCAGCATTCTGCGTGTATACCCGTGTATGGAGATGCCACGGGAGTACCGATGACGCAGACCTGGCACACATTGCCGACGATGAGCGGGTTTGTTCTCGCTGCCATTCTCCTTGCCGGATCCGTTTCGATGACAAGGGCTCAGACTCCGGGCACCTGCCAACCCGGACAGGCTGTCGTCTACCTGGACGGCAACAACGTGCGGGCGCGGCTGCACAGCAACGGAGGCATAGGCGGCGAACCGCCCGAATCGTATGTGGTGCCGAAGGACGGGGGTGTCGAGGCCATCTTCTCCGCCACCATCTGGGTCGCAGGTCTCGATCCATCGGGTGAGATCCGGTTTGCCGAATACTGGCCTGGTCCCGTCGACTCCCTCGGAAATGCGCCACCCGACTGCTCGACATACGACCATGTCTACACGGTGACCCGGTCCGACCTGGAGACCTTCGAGGCAGGCGGCCTTGCGACGGCCGACATGATGGATTGGCCGTGGAAGTTGGGCGCGCCGGTCCAAGATGGCGACGGAGATCCGGACAATTACGACCTGGCAACGGGGGACCGCCCCGTACTGATCGGTGAACAGACCGCGTGGTGGGTCATGAATGACGTCGGCAATGTGAAGCAGTGGTCGGCGACTGAACCGATCGGGCTGGAGGTGCAGGTGACGGCATTCGCCTATAGGACGGACGACGCACTGGACAACATCACGTTCTACAGGTACCGGCTGGTCAACAAGGGATCGGAGCCTCTGAACGAGACGTATTTCGGAATCTGGAGCGATCCGGACCTCGGAAATGCTGCAGACGACTTCGTGGGATCCGACTCCACGATCGGGCTCGGTTTCGCCTACAATGCGGACAACGAGGACGAGGGAGAGAACGGATACGGCATTCCTCCTGCCGTGGGTTTCAAGTTCGTCCAGGGACCGATCGTTCCTGCACCCGGCGACACGGGCTACGTTGGTGGCGTTCCGGTACCCGACTCCCGGAATCTGGGCATGACCGCATTCCTGTGGGGATATGGAAGCACGGCCCCCTACGGCACTCCGAGTCTGTCAACAGACGACCCATACCAGTACCTCCAGGGCATTTGGCGCGACGGAACGCCCGTGACCGT
>JAHEEH010000351.1 GCA_024640835.1 Bacteroidota bacterium | reverse complement strand
TGGCGTCGCTCATGAGGCGGTGGGGAAGGGGGGAATCAGGCCTCTTTCTCGGGATGGTCGTCGCCATCGGTCGTGGTCACCGGCACGTCGATACGCTCGATGATGACGTCCACGTCCGTCACGAGCGCGGCAAGCGCTCCGACCGCCGCGAGTGTAGGCATGAGCCATATCGCTGCCGTAGCGCCACCGACGCCCATCGAAAGCGGGAATTCCATCAGCGTCCGGTCGTCTTTCCGGATCGTGACCCGCCTGGCGTTGCCCTCGTGGACAAGCTCCTTCACCTTGTCGACGAGCTGGTTGCCCTTCACCTTGATCTCCTCGAAGGAGATCTTCTTTTCCGGTCCTCCCATGGTGCCCTCCGTTCGGGATACTGCATTGAATATCTCGTACGCCGCGGACAGGGACCGGTTGCGGCTTGGGGACGGCTCGGGACGCGATACGGACGCCCAACACAAAATCCGCGGACGGGGCTTAAGCGCGCCGGGCCTCCGTCGATACTTCTGCCGAACCCTTCCGGGGGGCCCAGATAGGGCGCCCGCCAACGGAAAGGGACTCGAAACCTTTCGAAGGTGGGCTAAAGTCCTCTTGCCGGCAGACGATACCGGTTCGGGAATGAGCCCGAATTCACTGCATCAGAAGGAACAAACGAACGGAGGTTGATCCATGGGTCAGCAGCAACTTCTTCTCCTCGTGCTCGGCATCGTCATCGTCGGACTGGCGGTGGTTGTCGGCATCCAGGCGTTCTCGGAGAACCAGAAAAAGGCCAATGCCGACGCTCTGGTCAACGACGCCATCCGCATTGCGAGTGACGCGCAGGCCTGGAAGCTGAAGCCGGGTGCGTTCGGTGGTGGTGCCGCCGTCGCCGGTTGGACGGGCATGACGCTCGGCCAGATCGGCTACGAAGTCGGTGACAACGACTCGACGCCCGCCGCCGCTGGCGCCGCCGAGTACGAGAACCTGAACGGCATCTTCTCGATCGCCCCGACGGCGACCGATCTCACGATCACGGGTACGAGCTATCAGACGGATGGCACGACCACCCTGAACGAGGTCGTAGTGGTCGTGACCGGCACCGAGTCGGACAACATCACGACGGACATCAACGGTACGGCCGCTCCGTAACCGGTCCGAGACTGGTCTGAAGGCGGCGGCATCCTCGCGGGTGCCGCCGCTTTCTTTTTGGCCCTTCTCCGTTAAGACCGACCCCGGAAGGCCGATACCGACGATATCCGGAACGCCCCCTCGACCTGCAAGAAAACCCTTCTCCAATCATGGGCCAGCAGCAGCTACTTCTCCTGGTATTCGGAGTCCTCATCGTCGCCGTCGCCATCCTGGCGGGCATGAACGCTTTCGAGGAAGGATTCCGGAAGATGCTCGTCGACCGCATGGTGGACCGCAACCTGGCGATCGCCACGCACGCGGTCGTGTGGAAGACCACCCGCGACCCGTACAACGGCGGAAACGCGAAGTACTCGGGTCTCACCACCAACGGCATGGGGAGGCTCGCGCTCGAGTCCGACGTGGCCAACGTCACGTACGCGATTACCGGAGCGACCGACGACGAGCTCGAGATCACGGCCCAGAGCCAGGAATTCCCCGACCTGGGAGTGCGCACCTACGTCCACGGGTACGACGTCGACTCGACCGTCGTGCGCTTCGACGGTTCGATCTCGATCAACTGACTTTCCCACCCCACTCGACCACGAGTCATGGCAGTCAAGGAATTCAAGTTCAGCGGCACGGGTCGGACCGGACAGCCGGTCCAGGGCACCGTATTCGCGAGCAGCAGCCGGACGGCATACAAGAAGGTCAACGCACTGGCCGAAAGGCACGAATTCAAGCCGCGCGAGATCCTTCAGAGGCGCGTCTACCTCTACCGTATCCGCCATGCGAACGGCAAGGTGGTGACGGGCGAGCAGAAGGCCTTCTCGGAGGAGGAGCTTCGACTGGCGCTTCAGAAGATGGGCCTGGACGTCGTCAAGGTCGAGAAGAAGCTGCTCGACTACCAGCGCAAGCCGCCGCGCATGGACATGATCATGTTCGTGCGCCTGGCGGCGAACCTGCTCCGCGAGAAGCTCCCGTTCGACGAGGTGCTGAACCTGCTCGTCGCCGACGTGTCCTCGAAGAGCCTCAAGCAGGTGATCCGCGACCTGAACGCGGACCTGAAGTCCGGTATGGAAGCCCAGCAGGCGTTCATGAAGCACCAGCACATGATGGGCAAGTTCACGGCCTACATGCTGGGCATCGCCTCGCGTTCGGGCAACATGAGCGAGATCTACGAAGCGACCGCCCGGTTCCTGGAGCGGCAGAACGAGTTCAAGAAGAGCGTCCGGAGCGCCATGGTCACGCCGGCCATCACCGTGCTCGTGCTGGTGCTCGCGTTCGTGTGGTACATCTGGTACATCTTCCCCGAGACGGCGGGCCTCTTCGAGCGGTTCGACATCACGCTGCCGCCGCTGACCCAGGGAACGCTCGACTTTTCGCACTGGCTCGACGTCAACTACCCGTGGGTGTTCGGGTCCATGCTGGCCGCTGCGCTCGGCGTGTGGCTGTTCGTGCGCTCGAAGCGGGGCAACTTCATCTGGCACCGGTTCCTGATCCGCATGCCGGTGCTCGGCAGCCTGCTGCACAAGCTCAACATCGAGATCTTCTGTCGCGTGTTCTCGGTGCTCTATTCCGGCTCCGGCGACAACATCAACGTGATCAAGATCGCGGCCGAGGCGTGTGGCAATACCTACATGGAACACCAGATCAAGACGGTCACGGTGCCCATGATGGTGGCCCAGGGCACTGACCTGGTCAAATCCATGGAGGCGAGCGGCGTATTCACCTCGATGGCGCTGGCCCGATTCCGGAGCGGCAACGAGACCGGCAACGTGCGGGCGGCAGCCCAGCAGATGGCCGACTACTACGAGAACGAGACCACGCTCAAGCTGAGGGCGACCGTGGAGGGTATCCAGACCGTGGTCGCCATCTTCATCACGCTCGCGATCATGGCCCTGACGGTCATCTCGTCCGAGATCGCACTGATCTCGCCGCAGGCAACCGACTTCCTGAACTAACAAGGAGATTCGCCCCACCGTGTCCACCTCCGATCCGATATCGAATCGGGCACGGCGGGCTCCAACGCCCGGTCGTCGGGCCGATACAGGCAAGCGCGGCGCCTCCGATCCGGAGATGGAGGGATTCCTGGACGAAGCCGGTCGCGAACTCAAGAGGCGTCGG
>JAHEEH010000350.1 GCA_024640835.1 Bacteroidota bacterium | reverse complement strand
TGGAACGGCAGGCCGGCTGCTCGCTCTATGCCAACGTGCACCCGCGACTCCTGTCCGCCGACTTCACCCAGCTGCCGCCGGAACTCATCATGAGCAGCGTGGCCCTGTCCATGGCCGAGGAGCTCTTCGGCGACCTGGGCTGATCCGTCCCGGATGGTCGCGCAACCCACTCGAGAGACGGAACCGCAGCGGCCGGACTCCGGCCTTCAGATCGCCTGCGACCATCCGACGCGCACCCTTCCCGCGATCGACCTGGAAGATCTCGCCCGGCGCGTACTCGACGGCGAGCGCTGCCCATGGACCTACGTCGGGATCATTCTCACGGATCACGACCAGGTGCACGAACTCAACCGGGAGTACCTCGGCCACGACTACAGGACGGATGTCCTCTCGTTCCTGATCGACCGGACCGGAGACGGGCTCGAGGGCGAGGTCTACGTGGACCTGGACACGGCCGCCGTCAACGCCGTCCGATTCGGAGAGACCTACGAGCGGGAGGTGGCCAGGTACGTCGTGCACGGCCTGCTTCACCTCGCGGGACACGACGACGCCACCGACTCGGAACGCGAATCCATGCGTCGTCTGGAGGATCGATACCTGTCCTCGGTTGACTAAGATCGTCGACGGGCGTATTCATCGGGTGCCGCCCGTCCCCATCGACGCAACCCGGTTCAGCATGCAGATCCAGATCACGGCCAGGCATTTCGATGCCGACGATCGCCTGCAGGAATACGTCAGGAAGAAGGCTCTCAAGCTCAAACGGTATTACGACGGCATTACGGACGTACAGGTCGTACTCACCCGTGGCGCCGAGATTCCCGAAGCGCACGCGGAGATCGGGTTGAGTGTCTTCCGCCAGCAGCTCACCGCCCGGGGCGAGGGGGATACCCACGAAGAAGCCGTCGATCGGTGCGTCGAGCGCGTCCGACGGCAGCTGTACCGGTACAAGGCGCGTCTGCGCGGGACGGATCGGGACGAGCACCGGTAAAACGCGCCGGAATCTCAGCGCAGGTCCCGGACCACGTCCCTGACGTGGTCCGCGGTGGCCATGATGTAGAAGTGCAGGTAGGGAACGCCCGCGTCCAGAAGCTCCCGGGCCTGGCGGCGAGCCCATTCGACCCCGACGGCCGCCACGTGATCGTCGGCAGCCTCCATCGCCTCCGAGGCCAGATCCTCCGGGATCGACACGTGAAACCGGGAGGGCAGCGACGTCACCTGCTGCTTCGACGTGAGAACCTTCAGGCCCGGCACGATCGGAACGGTGATGCCGGCCTCCCGACACCTCTCCACGAACTGGAAGTAGTGCCGGTTGTCGAAGAACAGCTGGGTCGTGACGTAATGCGCTCCCGCGTCGACCTTCTCCCGGAGCCGCTCGATGTCTCGGGTCGCGTTCGGCGCCTCGAAGTGCTTCTCGGGGTAACCGGCCACGCCGATACTGAAGTCCGTGGGAGCCGCGTCGACGAGCTGCTCCAGGTATCGGCCACGATTCATCTCCGCGATCTGCCGTACCAGGTCCACCGCGTGCACGTTGCTCGTGCGGTCGGTCCGCGCCGGCTTGCCCACTCCGTAATCGTCACCCCGCAGGGCCATGACGTTCTTGATGCCGAGGAAGTTGAGCTCGATGAGGGCGTCCTCGGTTTCCTCCCGGGTGAATCCGAGGCACAGGATGTGGGGCACGGCCTCGATGCCGAAACGGCCGCGGATGGACGCGCAGATGCCGAGCGTCCCGGGCCGTTTCCGCTTGACGTGACGGCGCCACGACCCGTCGGGCTGTTCCTCGTAGTAGACCTGCGCCGAGTGCGAGGTCACGTCGATGAAGGGCGGCCTGAACTCGATGAGCTGCTCGACGATCTCCAGGATACCCTGCAGGCTCCCCCCTCGGCGCGGCGGGATGATTTCGTACGAGATGATGGGGTCCGTTGCCCCTTCGAGCAGTTCGGCTACTTTCATCGTGGATTCAGGCCCACGCGGCCCGATCGTCAATTCTGCCGGCGAAGGACGTCCTCCCACCACGCCTCCGGAAGCCCGTCCGAGCGTGACCCGGAGTAGTCGTACCGGGCGTGGTGGAACTCTCTCCAGGTGTCGCGTCCGGGAAACCAGGCCGGCGTGTCGCCGTCGCCCACCGCGACGGCCGATCCGCGCACCGGCATGCGGGCCATCTGCACGAGGACGGGGTCCATGGGGTGCAGGACCGGGTCCAAAGGCTTGAGCAGCCGGACGGCCGTGACGGACACCCACACGGTCATGGCGAGAACCGTCGGCGCTGCGACGAAGACGAGCAGGAGGCTCATGGAGGGCTGTCCGGGGTCAGGGGGTATCGGGGCGGCTGATGCGGATGGATTCCGGGTCGGGCTCGCGGGCCTTCAACGCCTCGTCCTCCCTCGCCTGGTCCATGATCGTTCCCCTGGTGGTATTCGGCAGATCGCCGCGGAACTGGGTATCCAGCATGGTGAACGACAGGAAGACGATCACGAACAGCGCCCCCACCGTGAGGATCACCATGTTCACCCGGTTGTCGTACTTGAGCGCCATGAAGAAGAGCACGACCAGCGTGCCCTTCACGCCCGCGATGCCCAGCGCGAGCGGGACGTTGAATCCGCCCAGGTCCATCCGCGACGTGACGACGGTCAGGATCGTCAGGGAGACCAGTCCCGCGAACACGGCGACCAGCGTGCGGGTCGGCGTGATGTGGTGCGTATGCCCTTCAGGATGTGCCATGAAGCGTCAGATGAGGTAGAGCAGCGGGAAGAGGAAAATCCAGATGATGTCGACCAGGTGCCAGTACAGGCCACTGAGCTCGACCGGCGTGTACCACGCGCTCGTGAACCGGCCGCGGGACGCCCGGACCAGGAGCCAGGTGAAGATGCCCATGCCGACCAGCACGTGGACACCGTGGATGCCGGTCATCACGAAGTAGATCGAGAAGAACTGGGGCGCGTACGGAATGTCGTAGTGGGCCAGGTCGTGGCCGTGGTAGACGCCCACCGGAGCGAAGCTCGCCCCGGGGAAAATGCCCGCCTGGAATTTCCCGGTGTACTCGAAGTACTTGACCACCATGAAGATCGCGGCGCACACGAGGGTGATCGCGAGGCTGATGATCAGGCCCCGACGATCGTCATGCTGGATCCGGTTGATGCCGAACGCGACCGTGAACGACGACAGCAGAAGGACCACCGTGTTCAGGCCGCCCAGGCGCCAGTCCAGCAGCTCCGCCGAGCGCTCGAACACCTC
>JAHEEH010000019.1 GCA_024640835.1 Bacteroidota bacterium | reverse complement strand
GGTCGGACGGATCGCTCTGGTTCACGGACCCGCCGTACGGCCTGGACGGAGGGGACCACTCGGAGCAGAAGGAAGTGCCGTTCAACGGCGTCTACGCCCTGTTTCCTGACGGCCGCCTCGTGGTCGTCACGGACACCCTGACCCGCCCCAACGGAATCGCGTTCTCGCCCGACGAGCGGACCCTGTACGTGGCCAATTCGGACGCTCCGAAAGCGTACTGGGCGGCCTACGACATCGCCGGAGACGGCACGGTGGGCGAGGGCCGGGTGCTGCTGGACGTGACGGGCCACGTGGGACCGGACGAGCCGGGCGTTCCGGACGGATTCAGGGTGGATCGGACCGGTGTGCTCTTCGGCTCGGGGCCGGGCGGCATCTGGATCATCGACCCGGACGGGACGGCCCTGGGTCGCATCCGTATGGGCGATCCTGCCGCGAACGTCGCCTTCGGTGAGGACGGGCGGTCGCTTTTCATCACGGCGAGCTCCCGCCTGCTGAAGACGCGCGTGCTGGTCGGGCGGTAGGACCGCCGACCGGTGTGCACCGTTGCGCCGTCAGGACGGTCGACGGAGACGGGGCGCCCTAAAGCCTCCGGATCCGGACGTT
The DNA here is from genome assembly GCA_024640835.1 of Bacteroidota bacterium. Taxonomy (GTDB): domain Bacteria; phylum Bacteroidota; class Rhodothermia; order Rhodothermales; family UBA10348; genus JAHEEH01. The sequence goes on along the minus strand of JAHEEH010000019.1, from coordinate 11,158 downwards.
GCGGAACCACACCGGCCTGTGGTCGCCCTGCAGGACGATATGGCCTTCGGCCCGTCGGCCGTAGTCGGGGTCGTCGAACCACTTGGAGCCGGCCACGGCCTCCTCCCACTCGGGGCTCAACAGCTCGTAGTCGACGACTTTCGTGCCGTTGAGCCAGTGCTCCACGTGGTTGCCCTGGACCAGGATCCGCCCCGTGTTCCAGGTATTGGCCGGATTCGCGGCAGACGTGTCGGCCGGGTGGACGTCGTAGTTGGCCCCGGCGGCATGAATGAAGTCGGCCTCTTCGATGCCCGCGTTGTCGAGGAGCTGGTACTCGGGACCGGTTTCGAAGGGGTATTCGTGGTCCTCGGTGACGCGGAACATGACTCCGCTGTTGCCGCCGGTCTCCACCTTCCACTCGAACTCGAGGTCGAAGTCGGCATACTGGCCGCGGGTCGCCAGGTCCTGCCCCGGGACGGCGTTGTACATGGCGCCCTCGATGATGGCCCAGGAGTCCGGCATGGAATCCGACCGGTACCCGCGCCACTGCTCGAATCCGTGACCGTCGAAGAGTACCTCCCACTCGGCCATGGACGGTTCGACCGTCGGCTCCGATTCGGACTGGCCACCACAGCCGGCGGCGAGCAGCGCGGGAACGAGAACGAGGAAAGGGATGCGTCGCATGGTGCTCACGAGTATTCGGGGGTGAGGGTCTCCCGTACCTGCTCCAGGAGGGACTTCGTCGCGCGGATGCCATCGGGCTCGGAAAGCTCCGATCCCTCGTACTCGATGCCCACGTACCCGCGGTACCCGGCATCCAGTACGGCCCGCATCAGGCGCGTGTAGTCGTACGGATCCGAGAACCGGGTGTTGATCGACACCCCGGCGTCGGAGAAGTTGTGCGTCTTCGCGCTCACGCCCTTCGCGAACGGCATGAGGTCGGCGACGCCCTGGTACGGATCGTAGAACGTGTCCTCGTCCACCTGCCAGTTGCCCAGGTCGGGGAGTGTCCCCACGCGCGGATGATCCACCCGCCGCATCACGTCCGCGAGCCACGATCCGTCGCTGGATACGCCTCCGTGATTCTCGACGATCACGTTGATGCCCACCGGGTCGGCGAACTCGCACAACCGGCGCAGCCCGTCGGCGGCGCGCTCCGCCTGCTCCTCGCGGGTCCCCGAACTCTGGGCGTTCACGCGGATCGAGTGGCAGCCGAGTGCGGCGGCCGCCTCGACCCATCGGTGATGGTTGGCCACCGCCTGCAGCCGGGCCTCCTCGTCGGCGTCCCCGAGTGCGCCCTCGCCGTCCACCATGATGAGGACGCTTCGGACGCCTTCACCGTCGCAGATCTCCCGGAGCGCCCCGATGTATTCGGAGTCGGACCGCCGGTCCAGGAAGAGCTGGCTCACGTACTCCACGGCGTCGATCCCGTAGTCACGACGGGCGACGACCGGAAAATCGAGGTTGACCAGCTCGCCGGCGAAGATGGCCTTGTGGAGCGACCATTCGGCCAGCGAGATCCGGAAGAGCGGGTCGCCAGCGGCGGCGGCGGCGGCCTGGTCCGTTGGCCGGCAGCCCAGGCCGAACAGCCCGGCTCCGGCGGCGAAAGCGGCCGTGCGCCGCATGAAGGATCGTCTATGCATGGGTGTCGGGGTCGGTTGCGACCTTGTCCTTGAAGAAAAGTGCGAAGAAGACCATCACCAACGCGGCGAAGCCGGCCGGGATGAACCAGAACTGCTGCCAGAGGGCAGGGGACAGGCTGCCGGATCCGCCCAGGAAGGCGTTGAACACGTTTCCGGCGATCTGGGCGCCGATGAACATGCCCAGACCGTACGTCACGAGGACCAGCATGCCCTGGGCCTGCCCCCGTATGGCCGGCGTGGACTTCTTGTCCACGTAGATCTGGCCGGTCACGAAGAAGAAGTCGTAGCAGATGCCGTGCAGCAGGATGCCGAAGGCGATCATCCAGAAAATGCTTGCGGGGGCCGCCATCGCGAACAGCGCATACCGGAGCACCCAGGCGCCCATGCCCACGACGAGCATCCACTTCACACCCAGCCGCACGAAGAAAAGCGGCATGACGAGCATGAACAGGACCTCGGACATCTGCCCGAGCGACATGAGCGAGGACGGGTTGGGCAGGAGGTTCGTGACCCAGTTCGACATCCCGGAATCGAACACGGCGGCTCCGGCGAAGATCGGCGCGAAGTTGTAGTACGCGGCGAGCGGGATGCAGATCAGGAAGGAGCTGATCAGGAAGACGAAGAAGGGCCGGCTCTTCAACTGGTTGAAGGCGTCGACGCCGGCGATGCTGCGGATCGAAACCGGTTCGCCCTGGGCCGATGGCGGCGTGTGCGGCAGGAAGAAGCTGTACACGCCGAGGATCAGGCTCGCGACGGCCGTGGCGTACAGCGGGAGGGGCGTGCGGTCGGGAAGGGCGTCGCCCGAGAACCGCGACAGCACGAACCCGATGAACAGCCCCGCGACGATCCAGCCGATCGTCCCGAAGACGCGGATCAGCGGAAACTGCTTCTCCTGGTCATCGATGTGGTGGAAGGCCAGCGAGTTCGTGAGCCCCAGCGTCGGCATGTAGCACAGGTTGTACAGCGCCAGGAGTAGGATGAACAGGGTGGCGTTTCCGGTGAACTGTGGTACCGCGAACATCACGAGTCCCCCGAGGATGTGCAGCACCCCCAGCACTTTCTCGGTCGAGAAGTAGCGGTCGGCGACCAGTCCCAGGAAGAAGGGCGAGACGATGGCCGCGAGCGGGTTCACCGTGTAGGGCCAGTGGGTCAGATCGGCCATGCCGATCGCCGTCATGTAATTGCCGATCGTCACGTACCACGCTCCCCAGACGAAGAACTGGAGGAACATCATGACGCTCAGGCGGAAGCTCAGGCTGGATCTGCTCATGCTCGGGTTCGTCGGTTGGACGCGGCGTATTTAGCGCCAACCGGTCGCAATCTCAACCCGGCAGGCGTCCGGCGGGGGGCTCGAGTAAAACAAAGCGCGCTCGTCCGCAACTCGCGTAGGGGAATCCCGTACTTCCTTCAGATCATCTGGAGTTCATCGGGATGGCGCGATCGTTTCTGGTCGGGAATTTCCTGCCGGCATTCGGCCGGTCGTTCGGACGTCTGAAGAAAAACGTTCGAACGGACGGTGCGTTGTCGGCTGAGCGGCTCACGGTCCGGTTCGACGAAAGGGCCCGGCGGCACCGGGAACGCGGCGGAAGCCACGTGCGGAATCTCCAGATCGGACTCGTGGCGTCGCTCGCCCTCGTGACCACGAGCTTCCGGGTCGACGTCAATCCGGACGAGTCCTCCAAGTACACGGTCGCGGACCAGGAAGTCGTCGTGATGGAGGAGATCGCGCCGACCCGGCAGCTCGAGCGGCCCCCTCCGCCGCCCCGGCCGCCCGTGCCGGTCGAGGTTCCGAACGACACGATTCTCGACGACGTGGAGCTGGACCTGGACGTCAGCCTGGACGTGGAGCTGGCGGTGGCCGACCTGCCGCCCCCTCCGCCGGATCCGGTGAAGGACGAACCGGCCGACCCGGAGATCTTCCTCGTGGTGGAGCAGATGCCCGAGATGGTGGGCGGCATGGCCGCGCTCGTCGCATCGCTCGACTATCCCGAGATCGCGCGCAAGGCCGAGCTCGACGGGATGGTGATCGTCCAGATCGTGATTCCGCCGTCGGGCATCCCGCAGGATCCGAAAGTGGTCCGTTCGGTGGCCCGCGTGCTGGACAACGCCGCCGTGGAAGCCGTCATGAAGCAGACCTTCATCCCCGGGCGGCAGCGGGGCAGGGCCGTGACCGTCGCCATGAACATCCCGGTGATCTTCCGCCTCTCGTGACGCCTACCGGCGAAACGTGTGGACGAGCTTGGCGATGATCGTCCGGCCCGACGTGAAGGGAAGCATCGGAATCCCGGACCGGCGATCCGTGTGGATGCCCTCGTTGTACACCAGGAAGAAATCGTCGCCGTCCCTCGGGTTGTAGCGGAAGCGGACGTTCGTGACCAGGGCGTCGGCCTCGGTGCTGTACTGGACGAAACCCGAAAAGGTGACCTTCGTGCTCATCGTGAGGTCGATCCGGCTGCGCATTACGTGCGCCCGGAACGTCTGGTCCCGGTCCGGGAAACCGATCCGGTCGTACTCGTAGATGCCCGAGAGCGAGATTCGGTCGGAAACACTCCAGTCGGACGAAAGGCCCACGATGACCTGTCGGCCGTCGAAGAACTGCCCGAACCGGACCTCGGCTCCGAGCTTCAGCGGACTCCCGGACGCCGTCTGTCCTCCGACTTCCCCGTGGACGAACGTGTACCTGCCGGCGGGAATGTCGGCGTCGTCCGAGAGATCGAAGCCCTCGACCAGGTCCTCCGCATCCAGGGTGATGTCCGCGCGCACGTTGGCCCCCGAGCGGAATCCCATGTGACCGCCCGCGTTGTAGGACACGGATTCGACGACCCGTCGCCGGTTCTCGTAGTAGGCATCGACTTCGGCGTCGAGACCCCAGTTGCGGACCGTGGACGCCGATTCGGAGAGCCGGCCGTACCCCACCTCGCCCTTCAGCTGCGTATAGTCCTCCCGGCGCTGGTATCCGGCGCCCGGCCGGTAGCCGTATCCCGCCCGGCTCAGGCCGGCCTCGTAGCGGACCCCGGTGCTCCGGGGCCGTTCCCAGAGCAGGCGAAACCGAGAGTTGTCCAGGGAGGCGAGCACGTCCCCCGCTCCGTCGTCGAACGTCTGGGCCCAGGCGAAGCGGACCAGTTCGTCCCCGAACGGGTTGATCTGTCCGTCGAGGCCGTAGGCGACGTTGTTCCGGTCGCCACCGCCGAGTCGCGTGGTGGTGATGCCACCCAGCCAGGAGTTCGCGTTGAGCACCCGCCGCTTCACTCGCAGGACGCCGAAATTCTCCGACTCCAGGTGCTCGCGCTCCCCGTCCGTCTCTACGGTCGCGCTCCCCGTCTGCAGCGTGAGGAACCCCACGTCCCAACCACCGATCCGTCCCACGAGACGTCCACCGCCCAGGAGCGCGACCTCGCTCCCCTCGTACAGGCCGACCTGGCGGCTGTAGAACAGCCGGTCGGACCCGCCGAACGAGAAATCGAAGGTGCTGGACCGTTCGAGGAAGAACTGCCGCTTCTCCGGGAAGAAGAGGGAGAACCGCGTCAGGTTCACCTGCTGGTCGTCCGCTTCGACCTGGGCGAAGTCGGTGTTGACGGTCAGGTCGAGCGTCAGGTTGGAGGTCAGCGAGGCCTTGAGGTCCACACCGGCGTCGATCGAGCGCGTGTCGTCGCGGAGGTAGGCATCCTCCGCCTGGTTCAGCTCGAACCGCTGGCCCAGTCCGCCGCTCACGTACGGGGCGACGTATACGGGATTCGACGATCGGATGCCCATCAGCTGCCGCCGCGCACCTTTCGAGGGTTTCAGGAAGCTCCAGAAACCCCAGTCGTTCGGGACCCCCGGGTACTGGTAGAAGAATCCCCCGTCGGCCCGGAATCGCATCACGTTGATGCCCATGGTCACCGGTCCGTCTGCCGGAGCCTGGAACCGGAGGCTCGAAAAGGGAATCCGCATCTCGCCCTCCCACCCGGTGTCGTGCGAGACGGCCTCCGCATCCCAGAACGTGTTCCAGTCCGTGCTCATGTTGCCTTCGTCCCGCGCGTCGTCGGAGAACTGGGCGTCGATGCGGGCTCCGGTCGCATAGAGGGCGAAGGCCACCTGGTTCTCGTAGTCGTTGAACGAGTCGATGCCGATGGCCACCTGGTCGTCCCGGTCACTCCAGGCATCCCGCCGGTACGTGGTCCTGGTCGGCGGCTGGACGTCGCCGCACCGCGCCGACAGGTACAGGTACTGGTCGTCGTATGCCAGGCGGATTTCCGTGGGGTGCACGATCGGATCGCCCCACGTCGGTGCGAACTGGATCAGCGGGAGGACCGGAATTCCCGCCCACTCGGCATCCTCCACGTGACCGTCGATCCGGACGTCCGTCTCGAGGCGCGGGATCTCGGTCGGGACGGAGGCCGTGCGCGGGTCCTGGCGGGCCGTCGCGGGCCACGTTCCCCCCAGGAGGAGGACGAGGACCGGGAAACGATGACGCCAGGCGCCGGGCATGGGCGTGAGGGGATTACCGGCCGGCTCCGTTCAGGTAGTCGAGCGCCACGTCGAGCATGGCCTGGACACCCAGCCGCATGCCGCTCTCGTCGATGATGAAGTCCGGCGTGTGGTGCGAGGGGGCTTCCTCTCGCGTCATGCCGTGTGGCATGCCGCCCACGAAGAAGTAGAAGCCGGGCACCTCTTTCGCGAAGAACGCGAAATCCTCGGCTCCGGTGTCCGCGTCCACCAGTTCCACATTGCCGTCGCCCGCGGCCCGGACCAGGGACGGAAGCATCGCCGCCGTCAGATCGGGATCGTTGTACGTGACCGGGTAGGACGCCGTCATCGGGATCTCGACCGTCACCGTCGCCCCGTTCGAGGCCGCCGTGTGCTGGGCGATCTCGCGGATGCGCCGGTGGACCACGTCGCGCATGTCGTCGTCCAGGGTGCGGATCGTGCCCACCATCTCGACCTCCTCGGGGATGATGTTCGAACGGACACCCCCCTCGATCTTGCCCACGGTGACGACCGCGGCGGCCTTCGTGAGTTCACTCGAGCGCGACACCACCGTCTGCAGGTTGTTGATGATCTGCGCGGCCGTCACCACGGGATCGACCCCGAACCACGGCGTGGAACCGTGCGCCTGCCGTCCGTGCACCAGGATGCGGAAATCCTGCACGCCGGCCATGGTGCCGCGCGGCCGGTAGCCGATCGTCCCCACCTCGCGTTGGGCGTCGATATGGAGTCCGAAGATCGCGTCCACTTTCGGGTCGCCGAGCACGCCTTCCTCGACCATCACCTCCGCACCGCCGCGCTCTCCGGGTGGCGCCCCTTCCTCGGCCGGCTGGAAGATGAACTTCACCGTGCCCGGCAGGTCGTCCTTCCGGCCCGCGAGTATCTCCGCGACGGCCATCAGCATGGCGACGTGGGCGTCATGGCCGCACGCGTGCATCACGGGCACTTCATCCCCCCGGTATTCCCCGATCACCTCGGACCGAAAGGGCAGGTCGTTGCGTTCCGCGACGGGCAGCGCGTCCATGTCGGCACGCAGCGCGACGACGGGACCGGGCCGTCCGCCCTTCAGGATACCGACGACCCCGGTGTAGGCCACTCCGGTCGTCACGTCCATGCCCAGCCGGCGCAGGTGGTCGGCCACGATTTCGGCGGTCCGGAACTCGCGGTTCGAAAGCTCGGGGTGCTCGTGGAAGTCCCTCCGCCACTCGATGACCCGCGGCTCGATGGCGAGGACCGCGTCATCCGTGACCGGCTGGGCCTGGACCGGAGGGGACAGGAACGCCGTCAGCAGCAGGAGCGGAACGACACGACGCATGGGGATCTCTCACATTATGAAGGGGCCGCGAAGATACGGCCCCTCCGCGTCGCGCGGCAGGGGTCATGCGTCCAGGCGCCTGAACAGGGCCCGGTTCTCCTCGTCGAGCGGACCTCGGATCGCCCCGCGGAGCGCCTCGAGCACGCTCTCGGACATGGGCTCCTCGCCCAGGCCGCGGTAGAACGAGTCGGGAACGGGCGTGAGACGGGCCTCCTCCGGACCGGTGCGCTCGAGCTCCATGAACAGCCACTCGTCGCTCTCCTCCGTCCCGATGCCCACCACGTTGACGAACACGCGAGCATCGACCTCGGTGACGAACATGCGGACGCGTTGCAGATCGTCGAAGCTCAGCGATCCGTCATCGCCCCTCGTGGCCTCGCGGTATTCGACGTAGTACTCGAACTCGTTGAACCGGAAGACGTCCACCACGTCCCCGGCTTCGTCCTCGGGCGTCACCATCTCCCACCGTCCCAGCAGGGCAGGGTCGACGGCTATGGTGGGATCGGACAGCGGAACGGGTGAGCTCTCGCAGCCGATCCAGGCGAGAGCGAACAGCAGAAGGGCGGTGGTCGGGAGGTGCCGCAGCAGGACGTCTTTCATCGGGATGAGAGGTCTGGGATCAGGGTCCACATCCCGAAAGCCGCCGGCAGAGGGCAGATCGTAACGAGGTCACACGGGCGCGAACTCGGCCGTGAAGTGCCGGAGCCGCGCCGGCTCCCGAACGATCCGGACCCCGCGGATCCGGTCGCGCTCCCGGGACAGGTCCCGGAACACGTCCACCACGTAGTCGATCTGGCTCTTGGTGTACGTGCGGCGGGGAACCGCCAGGCGCACGAGCTCGAACGGAACGCGGGCGCCGCCGGCCCCGAACATGACCGATCCGATCTCCACCGCGCGGATGCCGCCCTCCCGGTACAGCGCGATGACCAGGGCCTGCCCGGGGAACTGCGAGGCCGGGATGTGCGGCAGCATGGATCCCGCGTCCACGTAGATCGCGTGGCCTCCGGGGGGCTGGACGATGGGAATGCCCTCGGCCGCGATGTGGTCGCCCAGGTACGCCGTCGAGGAGGCCCGGTACTCCTGGTAGTCCAGGTCGAGTGCCTCGTACAGGCCGACGGCGATGGCCTCCAGATCGCGACCCGCGAGTCCGCCGTAGGTCGGGAAGCCTTCCGTGAGGATGAGCAACTCCTCCTCCTGGCGCGCTACCTGGGCGTCGTTCGAGCAGAGGAAGCCCCCGATGTTCGCCATGCCGTCCTTCTTGGCGCTCATCGTGCATCCGTCCGCGTACGAGAACATCTCCCGCGCGATTTCGATCAGGCTCGTCCCGGCGTAGCCGGGCTCCCGCTTCCGGATGAAGAAGGCGTTCTCGGCAAACCGGCAGGCGTCCAGGTAGAACGGCACGCCCGCCGCCCTGCAGATCTGCGAGGCCGCCCGGATGTTCGCCATCGACACCGGCTGCCCTCCGCCTCCGTTGTTCGTCACGGTGATCATGGCGAAGGGCACGCGGCCGGGGTTCTCCTCAAGACAGCTCGCGAGGCCGTCGAGGTCGATGTTGCCCTTGAAGTCCGCGGGCGTGAAGAGATCCAGCGACTCGGCGCACCGGAAGTCGACCGCCGTCGCTCCGGCCGCCTCGATGTTCGCCCGCGTGGTGTCGAAGTGCGTGTTGTTCGGGACCACGTCGCCGGGCCGGATCATGGTGGCCGCGAGGATGCGCTCGGCCGCCCGGCCCTGGTGGGTCGGAATCACGTACTCGAATCCCGTGATGTCGCGGACCGCCGCCTCGAACCGCTCGAACGACGGGCTGCCGGCGTACGACTCGTCGCCCCGCATCATGCCCGCCCACTGGGCGGCGCTCATGGCACCGGTGCCCGAATCGGTCAGGAGGTCGATGATGACCGACTCGGAGGGCACCTTGAACAGGTTGTACCCGGCCTCCCCGAGGATGATTTCGCGCTCCTCCGGCTCCGTGAACCGGATGGGCTCGACCGTCTTGATGCGGAATGGCTCGATGATGCGGCGCATGAGGGGGAAACTACTCCATCGCGAGGATTCCCGCGCCGGCACCAACGCCCGAACGCGACCGGCACCCGCCCGGATCGCCGGAACGCGTCGGTCGTGTTCCCTCTGCGAGCGGCGGATCTCAGCGAAACCGTTCAGCCACTGCGGCACGCCCCCTTCACAGGAGCGTGCCCCGGTGGCCGGCGGAGGAAAACGCCCGCAATCCGGACACGGGCGCCGACGTGATTGCGGGCGCGCCGTATTCAGGCGGTCATCCTACTGGCCATACGACGATGGCCCTCGGGTTCTCGAGCTCGATCACGCCTTCCGGATGCCGGTTCGCATGATCCAGCAGCACGGCCGCGATCTGGTAGCGGACTCCCGGATCGTGCTCGAACCTGTACGACCGAGCGAGCATCTCCATGCCCCAGTGATCGTCCGCTGCGTTCAGCGCCACGACGGCCATGCGCCGCATGCGATCGTTCTTGTGGCTACGGAACACCCGGACCATTTCGAAGGTGTCCCTCCGATCCAGGGTGAGTTGATCGGCGTACAGGATCGTCATCCGGAGTGCCGCCTCGCGAAGCCCGTCGACGTCGGATGCGAGTGCGTCGGAGATGCGGTTGGAGTAGGCGACCCACTCCGTCGCGGAAAGCCGGGCCGCTTCATCGGTCTGCAGTATGAGACCCGGCGGGTCGGCAGCGGCCGTTCCGGCCGCGAGCAGCATGACGGCGAGCGCCGTCAGGCGGTAGAAAGTGCGCAACATGGTAGTACCCTCCCTCTGGTACGACTGTGAGCGCGTCTGTCCGATAGTCGGGAGGGACCTTCCCGGGTCTGCGCTTCGGGCGCCTCCATCGCCGGGGCTCGGAACCTGGAACGACCCTCCCTCGATCATTCCGGGCCGGAAACGATTTCCGACCCGCGGTCTGACGGTGGTCTACGAGAAGTCTGGTCGTTTGTTAGCCGCGCGACCCCGAAATTGGGGTAGGCGAATCCCCTATTACCCGCGTTCATGGAATCCTGGGTCGCATACGACTACGACGGTGGCGCCTTCGAGCTCTTCGGCACGGCACACCTTCTGACGTTGGTCGCCCTGGCCGTCTTCACGGTGTGGCTGGTGTCGGCCGGCCGCTCGGCCGGAGCAGCCCGGCGCGCCACCATGCGTCGCGCGCTGGCCGTGCTGCTGCTCGTCAACGAGGTTTCCTGGCACGTCTGGAACCTGGCCTACGGTGCATGGACCCTGCAGGAGATGCTGCCGCTTCACGTGTGCAGCGTCATGGTCTGGATGGCCGTCGTCGTCCTGTGGGCGGGCTATGCCCCGCTCTACGCTCCGGTCTACTTCCTGGGTATCGCCGGTGCGGTGCAGGCTCTCGTCACGCCCGACGCCGGACTGTATGGCTTTCCCCACTTCCGGTTCTTCCAGACCATGATCGCCCACGGGGGGCTGGTCGCGGCGGGCTTCTGGGTGGTGGGTGCCGAACGGTACCGGCCGGGTGTACGGGACGGGCTTCGGGTGCTGGCGGCGCTGAACGTCTACGCCCTGGCGGTGTATTTCCTGAACGGGTGGGTCGGGTCCAACTACCTGTACGTGAACGCCAAGCCCGACACGGCGTCCATCATGGACGCGATGCCGGCCTGGCCGTGGTACGTCCCGATCCTGGAGCTCCTGGCGCTCGTGTTCTTCGTGCTCATGATCCTGCCGTTCCTCGGCCGCACGGACGTGGATCCGCTTCCGGAAACCGTACCGACCATCCGG
>JAHEEH010000349.1 GCA_024640835.1 Bacteroidota bacterium | reverse complement strand
CGCGAAGCACCTCGATGAAGAAGTAGTTCGTCAGCATCGGGATGACCGCTGCGACGACACTGGCCCTGCGCCGCGCCAGGCTCCGGGCGGATGCATGCGGCTGGTATCCCAGGCGCATGGCCACCGACATCACCTGGTCCCGCGTCATCGCGGCAACACACTCGTGCCCGTTCACGACACGGGAAACGGTCGCGATCGAGACTCCCGCTTCGCGGGCGATGTCATAGATGGTGACGCCCATCGTGTGTCGGAGAGGTGGGGCCGACGTGTGGCGGGCTGTAAGCGCTTACATTCCGAGAGAAAGTGTACGCGCCCGACGATTCCCGGTCAAGTGCTATTATCGACCCATCCGTAACCGCGAATCCACGTGACCGCCAGGCATCCGAGCGACATCGCGTTCGTCATGACGGGGGACGTACACCGCAATACCCGGGCCCTGCGACAGCTTGGCGCGCTTTCGGATGCGGGCTTCTCGATCGCCCTGGTGGCGTTTCCGCCCACGACGATCCGCATCCCCCTCCCGGACCGTGTCGAACCCGTGTACGTCCCCAGGCCGGAGGGCAGCGGACCGCGCTGGTTCCTCGCCGTCCACCGGGCCTTCGTCGGTGCTCTGCGCCCCCTGGATGCGGCGGTCTACCACGCCAGCGACCTGTACGCGCTCCGGGCCGTGCGCGGAGCCGCCCGTCGGCACGGCGTGCCGTACACGTACGACGCGAGAGAGCTCTATGCCCACGTCGCATCGACGGCGGGCCGACCGGCGGTGAGTCGCTTCTGGAAGGCCTTCGAAGCCGGACCCGCCCGCGGGGCGTCGGCCGTATGGACCGTCTCCGACGCCATCGCCGATCACCTGGCCGGAGCGTACGGAATTCCGCGCCCCGACGTGCTGCTGAACGCCCCCCCCGTCGGACCGACCCTCCCCGATCCGTTGCTCAGGACCCTGGCGGGGCTGCCGCCTTCCATGCCGCTGTTCGTCCACCTCGGACAGATGCGCACGGGGCGCGGCGGGGAGGCGCTCGTCCGGGCCTTTGCCCGGACTCCAGGCGTGGGGCTCGTATTCCTCGGATACGGCGCGGCGAGGCAGGACCTGCAGCGGCTCACCGCCGCGCTCGGCGCGGAGGATCGCGTGCACTTCGTGGACCCCGTTCCGCCGGATCGGATCCGGTCGGTTCTCGTCGCGGCCGACGCCGGCGTGAGCCTGCTCGAGGACACCTGTCTCAATCACCGCTTCGCGCTCCCGAACAAGCTGTTCGACTACCTGGCTGCAGGCCTTCCCGTCCTCGCGAGCCGGCTTCCCGAGATCGACCGGATCGTGCGCGGCCATGACGTCGGTCTCACCGTGGACCCCGGCGACCTCGACCAGCTCTCCGGGGCCCTCCGCAGGATGCGTGACGACGGGGCCGCAAGGGAGCGCTGGTCGCGCAATGCCGGGGCCGCGGCAGAAACATTCGACTGGGCAAAGGCATCAGAGCGCTTCACCACCCCCTTCCGGAACCTGATCGGCTGACCGCCCGCGCGCGGCGGTCCACCCCGGATGCCCAGAATGCGTCTTCCCCTGCGTCCCGTGCGTCGAGCCGCACTCTTCGCCCTGCTCTGCCTCGTCGGCCTTGCGCCCGCGGCGGGGCAGGCCCCGGATCCCGTCCCGTCGGCGGCGGCACCGGAGTGGGTTCCGTTCGACGAGGCCCTGGTCGCGGCCAGGACGTCCGGAAAGATGGTTCTCGTCGATGTCTGGTCCAGGCGCTGCGGATGGTGCGCCCGGATGCAGCGAGAGGTCTACACGCGACCCGACCTCGTCGCCTACCTGAACGAGCATTTCGAAACGGGACGACTGGATATCGACGTGCGGACGGACACGGTGGCCTACATGGGGTACGAACTCTCGTCGGCCGAGCTGTCGATGGCGCTGGGAGCGTCCGGTACTCCCACGACGGTCTTCCTGGACCGGGACGGGTCGTACGTGACGCGCCTTCCGGGCTTTCATCCGTACGAGCGATTCCTCGAGGTGCTCCGATACATCGGAACGGAATCGTACCGGGACATGAGCTTCGAGGAGTACACGGAGGCGGCCGGATCGACTGGCGGCGACTGATCGCCTCTACCCGGTGACTGCCCCGTCGGCGTACTCCCCGGCCCGGCGATGGCGAAGGAACAGCCTCCTTGCGGGACACTCCTCGAGGCACGCCCGATCCAGGTCGGCCACGAGCAGCGCCTCCTCGCCCACCGGAGCCCGCGCCGTGACACGTCCGAAGGGATCCGTCACGAAGGAACCGCCCTCGAAATCGAGGACGTCCTCGCGACCCACCCGGTTCGCAAGCGCCACGAAGTACCCGTGCTGGAAGGCGGCCACGCGCATTTCGGCCTCCTGAAGCCCTTCAGGCCACTCACCGGTAGCGCCCGCCTGGGGAACCACGACGACGTCCGCGGACTGCAGCCCGAACGCCCGCATGACTTCCGGATAGTGCCGGTCGTAACAGATCGCGACGCCGACCCGGCCGGCCGCGGTGTCATAGACCGGCGTCCCGCGGTCGCCCGGAGTGTAGTAATCCTGCTCCCAGAAGCCCTCGTACTGCGTGATGTGCATCATCCGGGTCACGCCGAGCAGGGTTCCGTCGGCGTCGATCACGGGTGAGGAGTCGTAGGCCTCCGATCCGTCGCGCTCGAAGAGATTGACCACGACGGTCACCCCCAGGCGCCGGGCGGCGGCGCAGAAGGCGTCGGTGGTGGGCCCGGGGATGGTCTCCGCATGCCGGAACCGGTCTCCCGAGAGCCGATGCTGCGGAAAGAAGCGTGTGAACGCAAGCTCCGGATAGACCACGAGTCCGGCCCCCCGGCGCGCCGCCTCCTCCAGGGCCTGGAGGCCGCGTGACAGGTTGGCGTCCCGGTCGGGGCCGGTCGTCTGCTGAACGAGGGCGATGCGCATGCCGTGGGTCAAGGGCTGGTCATGGAGAAGATCGGAACCCCGTGCAGAACCGGTCGCGCCCCGATGCGTCACGGGTCACTTCGACCCGTTCGAGGCCCGCGTCCACGAACACGGCCGCGACGTCGGCACCGTGATCGGCATGGATTTCCGTCACGAGGGCAGCGCCCGGAGAGCCGAGGCCCGACGCCACGTGTCGGGCGAGCGCCCGGTAGTAGCGAACGGGATCCTCGCCTGCAAAGAGCGCCACCTGCGGTTCATGGAGCAGCACTTCAGGCTCGAGTCCGGCCCGGTCCGCCTCGGCCACGTAGGGCGGATTCGACACGACGAGATCG
>JAHEEH010000348.1 GCA_024640835.1 Bacteroidota bacterium | reverse complement strand
CCTTCTTGCGTCCAAGAGACGGAGGACGCCCCCATTACTCCCCCCTGGGGAAGTAATCGATGGGGCGGTTCGTCCCGGTGCTGGTGATCTGGAGTCTGCGACGATTCCCGGGCGGCGCAGAGGCACTTCTGCGCCATCGTCGGCTCGTTGCACGCCGGGTCAGAGGCGCAAATCCATCTCACGGGACGCGAGGGAAGGGGAGCGTCCCAAGCGACGGAGTGGCTACGGCGGGACACCCGTGTGAAGTACACTGGAGGGAACCGCGGTCCCACCAGGCAGCAATGGGCGTAGCGGGTACGGAGCTGACCCGCCCCCGAAAGACTGGACACCCAGCCAGTCAGAGTTTCGATAGGTTTGAGGTCACGCCAGCCAGGAGTGAGACCATATAGAGGAAGCGGTTTACGGAAGAGCAGATTGCCTACGCCCTGCGCCAGGCCGAGTCCGGCCGGACCGTTGGGGAAGTGCACCAAGTGCCGTCTTCTCGATTGCCGCCTGAAGGGGCACCGTGGGTGCGTACATGTATCGGAAGTCGGTACCTTGTCCCCCGACAACGGGACACACTTGGGGGCCACCGGGGTGGCATCGCATGACGGGAAGGAAACACGGTGGGGAACACGATCTCGACGACGCCACGGTCTGCATCGTCTGTGGGCAGACGGACGGATTCGAGAGGTACCACGGAGGGGAGGGCTTCGAGGTGGTCGTGTGCCCACGATGCTCGTTCACCTTCATCCCGTCCCGGTACCGGAAGCAGGTGGACTACACGACCTACAAGAGCGAGTCCGTGGTGCAGCAGGTCCGCGTGGCCAACGAGTGGGTCAAGGTCGAGCGCAACCTCCATCGGTTCCGGCTCGTGCGGAAGTACCGGAAGCATGGGCGGGTGTACGACGTGGGGGCGGGATACGGCCACTTCATGATTGCCGGGGAGCAGCTCGGCTACGAGGTCCGGGGCATCGAGATGAACCGGGCAAGCGCGCGGTATGCACGGGATGAACTGGGCCTGGACGTGTCGGAGGGCGATTTCCTCGAGATCCCGGAGGACGAGGGCTACGACGTGGTGACGTTCTGGGACGTGCTGGAGCACATGGACCGCGCCGACCTGGCCATCGCCAAGGCCTCGGCGATCACCCGCCCGGGCGGCTACGTGTTCATCCAGGTGCCGCAGATCGACTCCTTCTTTGCGCGGCGTCTCAAGGGCGCGTGGTGGGAGATGGGACTCGATCACGTCAACTACTTCAGCCCCCGTACCATATCGCAGCTTCTGGAGCAGCATGGCTTCCGGGCGGTGCGATTCAAGAACTCGATCGAGCTGAAGAACGTCTTCGGGTACGTGATCCTGCCCCGGATCCGAAGGCGATTCCGGCGGAATGGCGACGCCGGGACCGTTGTCGACAATGTCGAGCGGCAGCGGGTGTTCAACCGGATCACGAGCCTCCCCAAGCCTCTGCTGTGGATCCTGGTCTTCGGACACCGCATGGCGTTCGAGATCCTGTCCGTGCTCGGGCTCACGGACGAGATGATCGTCGTGGCAAGGCGCGACGGCTGAGAGGCAACCCGGTGGTGTCCGGCTCCCGGGGAACCGCTACTTTCCGATCGCCCCTATCGCACCAGCAGACCATGCGTGACCTCGCCGTCGGCGTCATCGGACCGCTCCTGGTCCTCGTCCTCGTCGCATCCCCGGCGCGGGCCCAGCGGCCCGTATTCGGAAATGCCGACTCCGTTGCGGTGATGCCGTTCTCGATCGGGTTTGATGCCGAGGTCGGCCTCAGCGTGTTCGAGAGCGAGCTGGGAGATTCGGAGCGGTATTTCTCGTCCGTCTTCATGCCCAGCGTTCGGAAGGGCCTCTGGGAGACCGGGTTCATGTTCAAGCTGCGCCTCAACGGCGATGGCACCCGAAAGGAGGACTACGACGAGAGGCGCGACTACCTGTCGATCATTCGATTCGTGCAGTACTCCCGGAAGAACGTGCCGGGACCGTACGCGCGCATCGGCGATCTCGAGGAGGCCCGGCTAGGATTCGGCCAGGTGGTGAATGACTACCAGAACACCGTGAGCCTGGATCGCCCGCGCCTGGGAGCGGAGTTCGATTTCGATCCGGGAGCCCTTCGCATGGAGTTCTTCATCTCCGATGCGCTGGAAATCGGTCCGTACGGGATGAGGGGTGCCTGGCGCCCGTTCCACGCGAAGACCGGCAGCCGACGGCAGTGGGCGGTATTCGGTCTCTCGATTGCGGGGGACGTATCCCGCGAAGCCCGCCTCGTCAATGCCGTCAGTCCCGGTACGGCGTTCCTCGTGGGCCCGGACGCGGCGCCCATCGATTCGCTCGGCATCGTGGCGGCCGACGCGGGCTCCCGCCCGTTCTTCGTGTCGATCGACACGGGGATTCCGTTCAGGGCCACGAAGTCGGACGAATGGATGGGGTACACGACCGTCACCACGATGCTCGATCATGGATGGGGCACTGGAGTGGGTACGGAATTCCGACGCGAGCTGGACACCGGCCGGTTCGAGGGACGGCTGGAGCAGCGGATCAGTTTCGGCGAGTACCTGCCTTCCTATTTCAACGCGCTGTACGAAATCGATCGCCTCAGGGATTTTGGAGTGACCCTGGAGGACGGAAGCCGTCTGGACGCCTCCAACAGCAAACACAATCTCCTCGCGGACCGATCGGGCACGGAGTTCGGCTCCTTCGTCGCCGTGGCGTACACATATCGTCGCCTGGTGCGCCTGAAGACGAGCTTCGAGCATGCATGGAATCGCTCCAACTCGGGCTGGTTCAGGTTCGACCTGCGTTTCCGGCACCCGGACATGATGTACGTCGGTCGCCTTTCCTACGACGTCATCAACGTCGGCAGGCTCGAGGACCTCGTGAACGGCCCATCGGAACACGTCCTCTTCCGGGTCGCCTTCGCCTACCGGTTCTGGGAGCACCTGCTGCTCGGTGCGCACGTCCGGCAGTCGTTCGAACCGAGGGAGAGAAACGGGCGCATCGTGGGACAGTCGAAGCGCACCCGGTTCGAGCCGTATTTCGCCGTGCGGATCTGACGCGTCGGCCGGGTGTGTGGAGGAATGCCCGTATCTCGAACCGGCTCTTGACGGTATGCCTGCCCGGGAATACCATTACGCACGAATTGTCCAGGCCGGCGTGGTGTGGGCGCTTGGGGTGGGGTCGGCTCAATCCAGCAAGGAGTCGGCAATATGCGTAGCTACGTCCCCCGGTTTTCGGTGGTGTGTCTCGTTCTCGCCCTTGT
>JAHEEH010000347.1 GCA_024640835.1 Bacteroidota bacterium | reverse complement strand
GCGTGATGCCGGAACGGTAGGCCAGGCGGTCGGCGATCGAGAGCACCCCGATCCTGCTCTCCTCGCGCGGGCCTTCGGTCGAAGCCAGCCAGGGGTCGCTCGCCAGCAGATCGGCTTCCACGGTGACCGGGGCCACGGAGAGTGCGTCCTGTCCGAGCCAGGCCGTGACGGATGTCCGTCCGCTCGGTTCGACGGTCAGCGAGTCGTGCCACGCCCGGTACCCGACGTGGGTGATCGTGATGCCGTAGCGCCCCGGAAGGAGCCGATCGATCGCGAAGCGCCCTCCGGGATCCGCGGCCGCACCCCTTCCGGCATCCGCGAGGAGCACGTGGGCGCCCGGCAACGGGGCGTCGGTCGCGCGGTCCACGATCCGCCCGGCGATGAGACCGTACTCGGCCGGAAGCTGCAGGGTCGGCCCGACCACGTAGGTGCCGGAAGCCCTGCGAAAGTACTCCAGCCCGGTGCCCTCGAGAATGCATGCGAGCATCCGGTCCGGGTCCGGGTCGGCGGTGACGCAGTACGACAGGAGTCCGCGCACCAGGCCGGGATCGTAGGCCACGCTCCGCCCCGTCCGGTCGACGAAGACCTGGAGCGCATCGGCCAGGCGGGCACCCCGCAGGGACACCGTGGCTCCGGTCTGGCGGGCAACGGAGGTCCCGGCGCAGGCGACGAGGGTCGCGAGCGCCAGGAGGACCCCATATGCGGACTTGTGGATCACGGGTGGAAAGTGAGTCCCAGCCACCACCGGTACTGACGCATCCGGTTTCCGTAGGCGTCGTCGTGCCAGCTGGGCATCACGAGCAGCCGGACATCCAACCCGTCGGCCGGCGTCACGGTGACCCCGAGCAGCAGGTCGGTATCGACGTCCGTGCGCTGTTCCACGGGTTCGCGGTACCGCTCGCCGAAATTGGTCTCGGTGATCGTCTGACCGTTGGTCGTGGTCTCCCGTTCCCGGAATCGCGCGATCGTCTCGTCCGTGATTCTCCACTCGGCCATCTCACGCGTGATGCCGGCCAGGATCTCCACGCGAGAGTCGAACCGGTGCGTGAACAGGATCGGAATCCGGAGAGAGGTCCTTCGGGAATGGAAATCCCACTCGAGCGCCTTGTCTTCCAGGGTCCGCTCGCGCCAGAAATCCAGGCCGGCATCGTACTCGTAGTGGGACGCGCGGGAGCGGTAGGCGTCCACGTCCTCGCTGGTCTGCGTGGTCGAGCGCTCGACGGTCACGACCGCGCCGACGGTGAGTCGGCTGGAGGCCTGGATCGGCCACTCCACGGCCGCACTGGCACGGTGGGTCGTTCCGGTCTGCTCGCCGCTTCCCGTTCGACGGTCCAGGAGCCGGCTGTAGTAGTACCCGTAGGACGAGCCCGTATCCCAGGTGTAGCTGTGCTCGGACCGGGACGAGTCCCTGGAGAAGGAGGACAGGTCCAGGTCCACCGACTGGCTCTCGAACCGGTACGTCGTCGTGATCACGCGGCCCCCGGCGTTCGCGTGACGGAAGAAGAGACTTCCGTGGGTCGTGCCGCCGTCCTCGAGCCAGCGCGAGTCCGTCGCCGCCCCCTGTTCGTAGACGCTCCCGTCCACATACGGGGTGGGCGACGGGTTTCCGGACGCGTAGTACGACGAATCGCGCCGGGCGAGATGCTGCCGGGCCTCGCCGTCCAGGAAGCCGATCGAGGCGCCGAAGAGATTGTCACCGATCGACCGCTCCACTCCCGCCGAGAAGTCTCGGGACACGTACCGCTGATCACGCTCTTCCAGGTAGGAGTTGAAATTATCGTAGTCGTCCTGTGGCGTCGGGTCGCCGTAGGTCGTGCCCGCCGACCCGTTGCGGTCGAAGACCGTGAAAGCGGCCCGCGCGCCGACCCGCCACCCGTTCTCCAGGGCCAGTCCGGCGTAGAGCGTCGGGAAGTGCCCGACCATGTGCATGCCGTTCTCGCCTCCGTACACGTCGTAGATGGGCATGTCGACGACGGCATTGCTCTCGCCGGCGAAGTCGGCGCCCAGCCTGGACCGGTACACGTCGTGAGGGATCCGGTAGTAGTCCTGGTCATCGACGATGGCCTGGTAGGTGAGGCCGACCGTGAGGCCCGGGACGGATCGGGGGGAGGGACGCGCGAAGGCGGCCACCGCCACGACGGGTTCGGGAGCCCGCTGGCTTTCGCGCCAGTAGTACGGATAGGGCGCGAAGTACCGGTCCGCCACCTGCATGTCAAGCTCGTACATGGGGTAGTAGATACCCCCGTTGGTCCGTTTCTCGCTGGTCGAGCGGAAGTCGATGTAGACGTAGTCGTTTCCGCTCGAATCCGCGCCCACGCGGGACGGTCCGAGCTGCAGGTCCACGAGCGGGTCCCGGAGGAATCCCGCCGCCGAGCGCCCGAAGCCGCCCAGCCCGTACGGATTCAGCCAGCCGGGCCGGAAGAAGAACTCCGTCCGCTCGAAGGACTTCTGGAGCACCTGGGTGTCGTAGTACTGACCGGAGGCCGGCCGTGTCGCAAGCCCGACGACCGCTACGGTCAGGAGGAGCAGGGATTTACGCATGGATGAAGCGCCTCCCGGCGCCCGTTCGATCAGATGGGTTCCACCAGCAGCCGGACGCGGTACGACTCTTCGTCGATGGTGCCCGGGTCCTGGGGATAGGGAGTCACGGTGATGAGGGTGACGCGGAGTGTTCCGACCTCCGTCGAGCGATCCTCGCCGTATGAACCGGGCGGATCGGTGAGCGAAAACTCCTGCGTCGCGCCGCCGGGCAGCGTCGCGGTGAAGGACGCGGAGGCCTCTCCTGCCCAGATGCACTGGACGGTCAGCGGACAGCGGCTGTCCTCCGGGATTCCGTCGAAGCGGATGGTGGTGCCGGCTTCCGTGTACGTGTCTCCGGGCGCCATGTGGACCACGTGGGAGGCATCCGCCTCCTCGACCCAGTCCACCCGGTACGCGATCTCGTCGTCCACGGCCTGGGCATGCCAGTCGATGTCGATCCGCGACGGCCAGCCGGCCTTGTCGTACTCGACCGTGATTTCGTCGGCGTCGTCGTTCGCCCGATCGATGAGGTCGAACAGCTCCTCGATCGAGGGCATGTACTCCCACCAGACCGGCGGGTAGGTGTTGAGCCCGTCCTCGGTGGGCCAGACGGCGACGACCGCATCGCTCCGGACCCACACCTCGTGGGTGCCGGCACCGGCACAGAAGCAGCCGCGCATCACGACCATGTCATAGTCCTCCCAGCCGAGGGCTTCCCAGCGGTCGCGGGC
>JAHEEH010000346.1 GCA_024640835.1 Bacteroidota bacterium | reverse complement strand
GAGCGACCGCTCGCCGCAAATCCGCGAACCGTTATCGGTACTAGGAACCGAGCGCCCTGGGCCAGCGTTTTGTACTGACTTCGGTACCACTAGTGGGCTCAGAATGAACACCGTACCTGACATCATCCCTATCTCAGAGCTGCGGCAGGACGCGGCCGGCATCATCAAGAAGATGAAGGCGGCCCGGCAGCCGGTATTCATTACGCAGCATGGTCGTGCCTCTGCCGTTCTTGTGAGTGCTGACGACTACCGGCAGTCTCAACGCGAGTTCGAGATCCTGCGCTCACTGGCCAACGGTGAACGAGAGATTGTTGAGGGCAAGGGCTCCGATCTGGACACTGTGTTCGCGAAAGCACGGGAGTTGTTGGGTGCACGGGAATGACCGTTCGATTCGCGCCGACGGCGGAGGCGAAGTTTCTCGGAGTCATCGCGTACATCCTGGACGAGAGTTCATCCGCCGCGTGGTCGTTTCATGACCGTGCTCTGGAGACCACCTCCCGCCTTCGAGACTATCCTCAGTCAGGCCGTGTGATTCCGGAATTTCCGGCGCTGCCCTATCGAGAGGTCATCGTAAAGCCGTACCGATTCTTCTATCGGGTCGTCGGAGAAGAAGTCTGGATTGTGGATGTCTGGCATGACGCCCAGATTCCGAATGAGCCCGAGAGTGATCTGTGAGGGACGACCGATAACAACACGATGGTGCGGATTCGCTCTGGCGGTTTCGACTTCGGCTTCCTACTGTTCGTCGAGGCGCTGGTGACGCCGAGTGGCTCACCGCACATCGCCAACCGTTCTACGGAATCGCGATCAAGATGTATTGCCGGGACCACGGAGTCCCTCACTTCCCCGCAGTCTACGCCGAGTACAACGGGGTCTTTGCCATCGAGACCCTCGAGATGATCGAGGGTGATCTTCCTTCGCGCGCTCGGAAACTCGTGGCCGAGTGGGCGCATATGTACCGCGACGACCTCAGAGTCATGTGGGAGACCCAGGAATTCAGGGCGCTCCCCGGCCTGGATACATGAACACCGATACCACTTTTCCCAAAGTCCAGTCCGTCGAGGCGCTGTCCGGCAAGAGGCTCCGCGTAGGCTTCGACAACGGCGTGACCAAGGTGTACGACTGCGCGGGACTCCTCGAGAACGAGGCGTTCGCGCTGCGCGAGGAGGATGCCTTTTTCCGCGCGGCCCGGGTCGAGACGGGCGGCTACGCCGTGGTGTGGAGCGACCGGATGGACGTCGCAGAGTCCGAGCTGTGGATCCACGGCGTGACGGTGGACTCGGCCTGATCCGCCGGCCTCGAGATCCGAGCGACGAAGGCCGATCCCCATTCAGTAATCGTCCCCCCTGAGCGACGGCCTCTTCCTGACGTATCGCTGGCGGATCCGGATCGAATCCAGTCCGAGGTTGCCCCCCAGGGACGCCCGGTTCGACGCCACGCCCTCGAATCGAAGCGTGTGCTTGCCGGGCGCCAGCGTGTAGGAGCCGAGATACAGGTCGCGCGTCTCCACGTTCTCGCCGTAGAGGTCGATCGGGCCGGTCGGATTCCAGTCCGGGTAATCAGCGAGTTCCTCGATCGGGGTTCCGTCGAGAGAAATCCGGTAGCGCCCGTAGTCGGGTGCATGCGTGAGTCGGAGGACGATGCCCTGGTAGGCGGGATACGCCATCGAGAAGTCCAACTCGAGCCAGGCGGACTCGGTTGACGGCTGGAAGAATGCCTGCCCGCCGCCCGTCCAGATGTAGCCGGGCTGGGCTTCCAGGGTGCCTTCGGAGTGCCTGGCGCCATCCACAAGAGAAGCGCCGTCGATGGCCACGTCCAGGTTCGGGAAGATCCGCGCTTCAAGCGGTGGCAGGGTCGACGCCAGGTCCGGCTGGTCGGTCTGGTACCAGAAGGCGACCGTCGCGATGTCGTCCTCGCGCTCCACGTGCCCGTCCACTTCACCGGTCTCGGTTTCGTCGGCCGACATCCAGCCCGTGTGCTCGAACGTGACGCGCAGCGAGCGCTCGAAGCGGATCGGGTCGTCTATGTGCCAGCGGTACATGGTAGCGCGCATGCCCAGGTTGGACGGATCGTCGCTCAGGTACGTGCAGCCGAAATACGGCCACGAGTGCCGGTCCAGGCCCCAGGCGGACAGGAAGTAGTCCTCCGTTCCCGTGCCCTGGATCGTGGGCCTCGCGTCACCGTCCACGTAGATGCGCGCGTCGCCCTCCCCGAACCAGTACGGCGAGCGCGACTGCACCGACATGACCGTCCCCACGTAGTGCCCTCGGCCCTCGGTCTCGAGCGCGACGAAGTCCTGTCCCAGCTTCTCGGGAAAGGCCTGGTGGTAGCGCGCGTGGAAGTAGGCCATGTCCACGGGCGGCTCGTCCAGCTCGGTGTAGTCGACCTGGTAGTAGAAGCTGCGGCAGTTCTTCGAACCCTCGTTCATTACCGTGATCACGGCGTGCCCCGTGAACGGCATCTGCCAGAACGCGTTGTAGCCGTCGCCCCCCTCGACCTGGATGGGCACGGAGCGCACCTCGTTCCTGAGTCCGAAGCCCGCGGCGAAGAAGTCGCCGAGCGGCGCCTCGACCGCCGGATGCTCGGCATCGTCCCACGTCATGCGGAGGACGAGCTCGTCGGGGCGTGCCGACCCGCCGGATTCCAGCCAGTTCGGCGCGGCGTCGTTGAACGTGAGCCAGATATGATTGATGACGCCCGGCCCCTGGATGTCCGCCATCACCATCGTCTCGCCCGCCGTGATGTAGGTACGCCGGTCCCAGTTGCTGTCGAAGTCCGGGGACGACGACGTGACGGCCTTCGACCGGCCGGGCCTCACGCGCGCTAGGTCGCCGAGGGCGCCGCTGGACTGGGCCACGGCCGCGTCGGCGGCAAGAAGAAGGACGAGAACAGCGAGAAGGCGCTTCATGGGAATTCTCCCGTGTACGATCAGTCGAGTTCCTGCAACACCAGGCGATTCAGCCGGAAGGTGCGACCATCTGCTTCGGTTCGAGTCCGGATCGTGATCGATCGCACCTGGTCGGTCAGCTCCACGTCGCCCATTTCGGCCCGCTCGACGGGGGCGTCCGGGCCGGAGGCGTCCGTCCACTCGGATACCCGGGTCTGTCGACGCCAGACCGAAAACTCCGGGGCATCGGGGCCGGTCCGATACGACAGCAGTACGCGGTACCGGCCGGCGGGAAGCTCCGACACGTCGATCCGCGTCAGGCGCTCGGCCCCGGGATCGGTGCCGATCTCCAGGTTGCCGCCGGCA
>JAHEEH010000018.1 GCA_024640835.1 Bacteroidota bacterium | reverse complement strand
GTCGCCCGGGAGGCCCAGAGAAACTACCTGAGGCAGTTCGCTGCCCACGTGAACCCGTACACGGGGCTTTCATACCGTGACGACCCGGATATCATCGCGGTGGAGCTCTTCAACGAGCCGAGCCATCCGGGTGGACCCGAGGAGACGACCCGCTTCATCGACGCGCTGACGGAGGCCCTCCGGGAGGCCGGCTTCGAGAAGCCGGTGTTCTACAACGTGAGCCAGGGCTACAGCGAGTCGCACGGGGAGGCGGTCTGCGGCGCCGAGATCCAGGGCGTATCGTGCCAGTGGTATCCGACGGGACTGGTTCGGGGCTCCACGATCCGGGGCAACATGCTGCCGAATGTCGACCGGTACCCCACGCCGTTCCGGGAAACGGCGGCGTGTGCCGACAAGGCGCTGATGGTCTACGAATTCGACGCGGCAGACGTGGCGGGCTCCTACATGTACCCGGCCATGGCACGGGCTTTCCGCGGAGCGGGCTTCCAGTTCGCGGCCCAGTTCGCGTACGATCCCCTCGCGATCGCCTGGTCCAACACGGAATACCAGACGCACTTCCTGAACCTGGTGTACGCGCCCGGCAAGGCCGTCAGCTTCATGATCGCGGGCGAGGTGTTCCGGCAGGTGCCGAGGGGTGCCGGGTTCGGGACGTACCCCGCTTCGGCGACCTTCGGCCCGTTCCGCGTCAGCTACGAGGAAGATCTCAGCGAGATGGTGGCCGACACCGCCTTCTTCCACTCGAACGCGACCGCCACCCTGCCGCCCGCACCGGAGCAGCTGCGCCATGTGGCAGGGGTCGGCAGCTCTCCGGTCGTCTCGTACGACGGCACGGGGGCGTATTTCCTGGACCGTGAGGCGTCCGGGGTGTGGCGCCTGGAAGTGTATCCGGACGTGGTGTGGGTGGCGGATCCCTTCGCGAGACCGAGCCTGGAACGGTCCATCGCACGGGTGAAGTGGGCGGCCCGATCGATGCAGATCGCGTTGCCTGACCTCGGAGACGGCTTCGGCGTGACGCCGGTCAACGCGGGCAACGGGCACCGCCCCACGGTCCGTGAAAGGTCCTTCGACGTCCGTCCGGGAGTCTATCTCCTGGTTCGCGACGGCGTGCCGAATCCCGGCCGTGTAGCGGACCGACGGCCGTTCGTGGCGCCCGGGCCCGATGCGGCATCTCCCGAGCTCGTGCACTGGCCACCGGTCGAGGCGGCGGCAGGCGCCGACGTGACGATCCGTGCCACCCTCGTCTCCGCCTCGCCAGTCGATTCGGTGCTGCTCCTGGTCAGCGGCCAGGGAGGGTTCGGCCGCTTCGGGCGAGTGCGTCCGCCGCGCTTGGAGCAGGCCGGGGCGTACGCGGTCGAGACGACGATCCCTGGTGATCGCGTGAGGGAAGGCCTCCTGGAGTACCGGATCGTGGTCTACTCGGAGGGCTCGGCCGTGACCTTCCCCGGAGGCGAGGACGGTCAACCGTCGGATTGGGACTTCACGAGTGACGCCGCGTACCGGGTACCCGTCGTGGCGGAGGGCGTACCGGTCGTGCTGTTCGACGCGCGGCGCGACATGGACCGGATGCTGTATCCCAATCCCTGGGGTTACGTTCGATTCCGGACGTCGATCGTGGGGGGGACGCTTCCGGGCACCCTATCCCTGCAGGCCGTGGCCACGAACCTGGAGCCCGAGCCGCACCACCTGGCGGTTCGGACATGGCTTCCGGCGGATCATCTTCGAGGGCTCGCGTCACCGGGGCCAGGAGCCGTGCTCCGCGTTCTCGGACGGGCGACGGAAAGGGAGGCCGAACGGGTGGAAGTAGCCCTGGTCGAGCGGAACGGAACGGCCTGGGCCGTGACGGTGACCCTGGCCGGATCCTGGAGCGAGGTCGACGTTCCGCTCGCGCACCTTCGCCGCGTTCCGCTTGCCCTGTTGCCGCGACCGTATCCCGGCTTCCTTCCGTACACCCTCGAGGCGGCCGGCGGGTCCGCTACGCTCGACCTGGCGAATCTCGACGGGATCCAGATCATGATCGGAGGAGACGCCGTCCCGGCCGAGGAGCGAGGCGCCACGCGCGGATTCCAGATCGAACGGATCCTTCTCATCCAGTAGGGGGCAGCGCCCCGCGCCCCGCCGAGACCATGAAAAGACGCGAGTTCCTGCGGCAGTCCGCCGCCATGGGAGCCACCCTGGCCATCGGGCCGCTGCTTCCGGGCTGTGGCGGCACGGGCCGTCCGCGCCCTTCCGGCGCCGTGGAATTCAACAGGGGCTGGCAGTTCTGGCTCGGCGACGTGGAGGATGCGGTCGCATCCGGATTGGACGATTCCGCCTGGGCCGGAGTGACCCTGCCGCACACGGCCCGCGTCGAGGCGCTGGTGACCGGGGAGCCCGGCGCGGACACCTACCAGTGGCAGGGCATATGCTGGTACAGGAAGCGGTTCAGGCCGGGCCGGGAAACGACCGGACGGAAGGTGTACCTGAAGTTCGAGGGGGCCATGAACGTGGCGGACGTCTGGCTCAACGGCGATTTCCTGGGGCAGCGCGCCGGCGGCTGGCTTCCGTTCGGCTTCGACGTCACCGATCGCATCCGGGTGGGCGAGGACAACCTGCTGGCCGTCCGGCTCGACAACACGGACAACCCGGTGACCGGGCCCAAGCCGCTTGCACAGCTGGATTTCAACTCGTACGGAGGCCTGTACCGGGAGGCGTTTCTCATCGTCAAGGATCGCCTTCATATCACCGACCCGGTCATCGCCGACCGTCCGGCGAGCGGCGGCCTCTTCGTGCGGTTTCCCGCAGTGACCCGGGAGCGGGCAACGGTCCTCGTGCAGACGCACGTCCGGAACGACGACACGACGGTTCGCCGCTTCTCGGGACGCGTGACCGTCGTGGATGCGGCCGGAAGGGAGGTCGCCACGTCGACCTCGGAACCCGCACCGCTGGATCCGGGCACGGACGTCGAACTCGTCCAGACGCTCGAGGTCGAGAGCCCGGCGCTCTGGAGTCCGCGCTCCCCGAATCTGTACGAGGTGCGGTCGGAGATCGTCGAGGAGGGTGATGTGATCGACGAGGAGCGGTCCCGCGTCGGAATCCGCCATGTCGAGATGTCGACCGGGGGCTTCCGGATCAACGGCGAGCCCATGTTCCTGAGGGGTACCAACCGCCACCAGGAAATGCCGTACCTGGGCTATGCCGTCCCTCCCTCGGCCCAGTACCGGGATGCGAAGCGCATCAAGGACGCCGGTTTCGACTACGTGCGGTTGTCTCACTACCCGCATGATCCGGCGTTCATGGACGCCTGCGACGAGCTGGGACTCGTGGTCATGGACTGCATCCCGGGTTGGCAGTACTTCAACCGGGACGAGCCGGCCTTCGCGGAGCTTCAGCTGAAGAACTGCCGGGACATGATCCGCCGGGACCGCAATCACCCCTGCGTGATCCTCTGGGAAGTCTCGCTTAACGAGTCGTGGATGCCGCCGGAGTTCGTGGAGGCCACGCAGGCCCTCGCGCACGAGGAATACCCCGGCGACCAGATGGTCACCTGCGGGTGGCAGCGCGGCTACGACGTGTTCATCCAGGCCCGGCAGCACGGGGGATGCACGGAGGTCGATGACGTGGCCTGCGTGGTTTCCGAGTACGGCGACTGGGAGTACTACGCCCAGAACGCCGGCCTGAACCAGGAGGCGTGGCAGGACCTCGCTCCCGACGAGGCGAACAGCAGGCAGCTCCGGTGGCACGGCGAGCGGGCGATGCTGCAGCAGGCCACCAACTTCCAGGAGGCCCACAACGACAACCGGAAGACCAGCGCCTTCGCCGACGGCCTCTGGGTCATGTTCGATTACAACCGGGGCTATGCGCCCGACATCGAATCGTCGGGCTGCATGGACCTCTTCCGGCTTCCCAAGCTCTCCAGGTGGTTCTTCCAGAGCCAGCGAGATCCGGCCGAACGGTACGCGGCCTCGATGGGAGGCCCCACGGTGTTCATCGCGAACTGGTGGACGCCCCGGTCACCCACCGACGTCAGGGTCTTCAGCAACTGCGACGAGGTCGAACTCCGGCTGAACGGCCGGCCTGTCGAGCGGCGCGCTCCGGACCGGGATCGGATTTCGACGCACCTGTCCCATCCCCCGTTCACCTTCGCCGTGGGCACGTTCGAAGCCGGCACGCTGGAAGCCGTCGCATTCCTGGACGGTTCCGAAGTCGCGCGCCACGCCGTCCGCACGCCGGGAGAACCCGAACGGCTCCTCGTGATGATCGACGAATCCGGCCGGCCGTTCGGGGGCCGCGGGAAGGACGCGGCATACGTGCACGCGTTGCTGATGGACGGCGGGGGCACGATCACGCCGGAAGCGTGGGAGAACGTCTTCTTCGGTGCGACCGGTGACCTGGAACTGGTGGGTGCGGATCCGTACTCGACCGAGGCGGGGATCGGGGCCACCGTGGTCCGGACCGAGGTGAGGGATCCGGCCGGGGCCGTGTACGGACTCGTGATCGTCCGGACGGGAGACCTGGTGCGCCTGATGGCAGGGAGTTCGGCGGATGAGGAAGCTTTCGAGATCCGCTTCACTACCGACGGCTCCGAACCGGGCATCGCCTCGGAACCCTATGCCACCCCCATTCCGACCTCGGATCGGATTCGTGCCGCGCTGGTCGCAAACGGCCAGGTCGTGGTGCGGGCCGATTCCGCGGTCGAGCGATTCCGCCCGGCGGGCAGCACGGCTCCGCCGCCGCGACCGCCAAGACGAAGACGCCAGGTCCCATGAAACGATACCCGACCCTGCTGATGCTCGCGTTCCTGCTGGTCGGCACCTGCCGTGCCCGACAGGACGACTCGTCGCGAGACCGCCTGCTCATGGATTACGGATGGCGATTCACGACCGGCGATCCGTCCGGTGCCGAGGCTACCGGTTTCGACGATTCCGGCTGGCGGGTGGTGGACGTGCCGCACGACTGGTCCATCGAGGGACCTTACGACGAGAACGCCGCCACCACCGGCCGCGGCGGGTATCTGCCGACGGGTGTCGGGTGGTACCGGCGCACGTTCGCCGTGAACCCGGGTGATAGACGGGTGTGGCTGGAGTTCGACGGCGTGCACCAGAACAGCGACGTCTGGGTCAACGGCGTGCATGTCGGGCACCGGCCCTACGGCTACATCGGGTTCATGTACGACGTGACGGAGCATCTGGTCGACGGCACGAACGTGGTCGCGGTCCGCGTCGACAACTCGAAACAGCCCAACTCGCGCTGGTACACGGGCAGCGGGATCTACCGGCACGTGTGGATGTCTCTCGTGCCGCCGATTCACATCGCACACTGGGGCACGACGGTCACGACATCATCGGCAGATTCGAGCGCGGCTACGGTCTCCGTACGGACGCGGATCGACAACGAATTGGCCGAGGAACTGGAGTTCGTGCTCCGGAGCACGATCCTGGATGCAGCCGGTGAGCGTGTGACCGGCGCACGGGCCCTTCTGACGGCAGGGGCCGGCGAACAGATCGAACACCAGCAGGGTGGGGTACTTGGGTTGGAGGTTCCCGGTCCGGCCCTGTGGTCACCCGACACGCCCGCTCTCTACACGCTTCGCCAGGAAATCCTCGTGGACGAGCGTCCCGTCGATGCCGTCGAAACGCGGTTCGGAATCCGGTCGATCGCCTTCGACGCAGACCGCGGCTTCCTCCTGAACGGGCAGAAGGTGCTCATGCGGGGCGTGAACCTGCATCACGACGGCGGGCCCGTCGGGGCGGCCGTACCGGAGGCGGTCTGGCGCAGGCGTTTCGGGATTCTGAAGGACATGGGCACGAACTCCATTCGCACGGCCCACAACCCGATGGCCCCGGAGTTCATGGACCTCGCGGACGAGATGGGCTTTCTGGTCATGAACGAGGCGTTCGACGAATGGACGCACGGCAAGGTCGAGTACGGCTACCACGTGTACTTCGACGAGTGGTCCGAACGCGATCTCACGGACTTCATCCGCCGTGACCGCAATCATCCGTCGGTCGTGCTCTGGAGCATGGGCAACGAAATCGGCGAGCAGCATGCGCCCGGTGGCGAGGACGTGTTGCGACGGCTTCGCGACATCGCGAAGCGCGAGGATCCCACGAGGCCCATCACCACCGGCAACGACCACATCGCCGCCGACGACGGTGCAACGACGGTCGGATTCCGCGAACTGCTGGACGTGGTCGGATACAACTACGTGGACCGGTGGCACGAGCGCCGGGAACTGTACGCCTGGCCGGATCGGCAGAAGTACCCGGACTGGAAGCACATCGGGACCGAGAGCGGATCGGTCCGTGGAACGCGCGGAGAGTACTCCCTCGGTACCGACCCCGATCGCCCGGCCCCGTTCTACACCCGGAGCATGATCAATGCCGAGCAGCTCTGGAAATTCGTCTCGCTCAACGACTGGTTCGCGGGCGACTTCATGTGGACGGGCATCGACTACCTGGGCGAGTCACGCTGGCCGCGAAAGAGCTCGACTTCCGGGGTCATCGACCTGGTCGGCTTCCCGGACGACGGCTACTGGTTCTACCAGAGCCGCTGGACGACCGAGCCGATGCTGCACCTGTTCCCGCACTGGAACTGGGAGGGACGGGAAGGGCAGACCATCCCGGTCATCGCCTACACCAACGTCGACGCGGTGGAGCTCTTCCTGAACGACCGGTTCATCGGGGAGAAGGTGATCGCGTTTCCCAGGCAGGGAACGTCGGGCTGCTGGAACTGCTACGACCCGCGTCCGGTCATGCCGACGACCGCGGACCTCCACCTGACCTGGGACGTCCCGTACGAGTCGGGCACGCTGCGGGCCGTCGGCAGGAAGGCCGGGGAGGTCGTCTTCACCCGGGAGATCCGGACCACCGGCCCGCCCGCCGCGCTACGCCTGACGTCAGATCGGGAAACGATCCTGTCGAACGTCAGGGACGTTGCACACGTGCAGGTCGAGGTGGTCGACTCCGAGGGCAATGTGGTCCCGACGGCGGCAGTTCCGATCACGTTCGAGGTCACAGGTGCAGGGAGCCTGCTGGCCGTTGGCAACGGCAATCCGGCGGACCACGGCTCGTTCCAGGCGCCAGGGCGCACGACCTTCAACGGTCTCGCAATGGCTCTCGTCCAGTCGGGGGCGGAGGCCGGGACGATCCGGGTGACCGCCGTCGCCGAGGGGCTGGAGGGAGCGTCGATCGATGTCGGTGTACTGCCGGCGCCGGCCCCGCGCACCGTGCCGCACGGTCAGTAGACCAGGTTGAACAGGTACCCCAGTCCGACGATCGACAGGGCGACCGATCCGAAGAACGCGCCGAGCAGGCGCGGCCGCATCACCTTGCGCAGGATCAGCGCTTCGGGCAGCGAAAGACCGACCGCGGCCATCATGAAGGCCATGGCCGTGCCGAGGGGTACTCCCTTCGAGACGAGCGCACCAACCACCGGAATGATCCCTGAAGCGGACGAGTACATGGGAATTGCCACGGCTACCGACAGGGGGACGCCGAACGGGTTGGACTCGGCGAGCCAGGACTCGAAGTACCCGGTCGGCACGTATCCGTGGATGACCGATCCGACCGCGATGCCGGCCAGAACGTACGGGGCGATCTTTCGGACGATTCCGAACGCGTCCTCGCTGATGGCACGAAGCCGTCCGGTCGTGCGCCGCGCCGCCTCGGTGGCCTGCTTCTCCGCTATGGCCCACACCCAGTCCTCGACGTCCTTCTCGAGATCGAGGCGGCCGAGAACCATGCCGAGAGTCGTGCCCAGAAGGATACCGGATACCGCGTACACGACGGTCACCTTCCATCCGAACATGCCCAGGAAGAGGGCGAGCGCGACCTCGTTCACGAGAGGCGACGTGATCAGGAACGAAAACGTGACTCCCAGCGGAATACGTCCCTGAAGGAAGCCGATGAAGAGCGGGATGGAGGAGCAGCTGCAGAACGGGGTGACGGCCCCGAAGCCGGCGGCCGCCAGGTGTTCGAAGCCGCGCATTCTCCCCGACGCGATCAGGGTCCGGACCCTCTCGACCGGGAAGAAGACGTTGACCGCCCCCATCACGTGCGTCACGACCAGGAGCAGCAGCCCGATCTTGAGCGTCTCGTACACGAAGAAATGCACGGCCGACGCGGCGGCCCCGGGGCCGGACACGAGACCTGCGACGGCGTCAGCGATCCACTCGAGCATGGCGCTTCAGTCCGTTCCCACGAGCAGGCGCTCCAGGTCGCGCGCGAGCGGAACGCGACCGGCCAGCACCACGGTTCCGTCCACGACGAGAGCCGGCGTCGACATGACGCCGTACGCCATGATGTCCGGAATGGAGGTCACCTTCGTGATGGTGGCTTCGATCCCCAGGGCATCGACGGCCTCCCTGGTCCGCTCGACCAGCCGGTTGCAGTTGGGACAGCCGGTTCCGAGTACCCTGATGTCTTTCATGGCGCCGCGGATATAGATGATCATCAATATACCGTCCGATGGTGGACGGGGATCGGCTGCACCGTCATTTCATGCAGCATCGGGGGCACGGCATCTACCACCGAAAACCGTACTATGAGCCGACCGCGATGAGATCCTGCCATGGCCCGCATTCGATTCCTGCTGTTCGTGGGTCTTCTGCTCGGCGCCTCCTGTCGGACACCGGATCGGACGGTGCTCGACAAGGAGGAGGTGCTCGGTCGCCAGGCCTTCTGGGACAACCAGGATTTCGACTGGTATGCGGCCAACGTGCCGTTCTTCGAATCGCCGGATCCGCTCATCGACCGCACCTGGTGGTACCGATGGGAGGTCGTGACCAAGCACCTCACGTACGGATCACCGTCGACGGGCTACCTGTTCACCGAGTTCATCGACCGGCCCTTCTGGTCGGGATCGTACGGCGGTATCAGCTGCCCGCTGGGTCACCAGCACTACGAGGTCCGGTGGCTCAAGGACCGGCGCATCATCGACGACTTCGCCCGATACTGGTTCGAGACGCCTGGAGCCGAGCCGCGGAGCTATTCGAACTGGTACGCCGATGCGATGTGGGCCACGTACCTGGTCACCGGGGACCGGGACTTCCTGCGCACGGTGCTCCCGTACATGGAGGCGCAGTACGCCGGCTGGACCGCGGAGCGCTGGGACGCGGACCATCGCATGTTTCGGTGGGACGGCATGCACGACGGCATGGAGACGAACATCAACAGCCGCCTGACGGTCGACGAGTTCTCGGGTGCGGAAGGGTACCGTCCGACGCTGAACAGCTACCTCGTGGCCGATGCGAGGGCCATTTCGAACGCCGCGGCCCTGCTCGGGGACGCTGCCGGGGCAGCCGACTACGCGGCACGGGCGGAGGATCTGAGGCAGCGGATCCTGGACGAGCTGTGGGATCCGGAGCGGGAGTTCTTCTTCCACCAGTTTGCGCGTGACGAGAAGGACGGCATTAGCGGCAGGAGCCTCACCTACCAGACGGGTCCGTTCGCCGGCGACCCGCACGGACGCGAGGAGATCGGATTCGTCCCGTGGCAGTTCCACGTGCCCACGAACGGCTACGAGCGGGCCTGGCGTGTCCTCGCCGACACGTCGCATTTCGCCGCTCCGTTCGGGCCGACCACCGTGGAGCGGGGCGACCCCCAGTTCTTCGTATCGCCCACGTGTTGCGTGTGGAGCGGCAACCAGTGGCCCTATGCCACCACGCAGACCCTCGCGGCCCTGGCGAACCTCCTGATCGATTACGACCAGGACGTGGTGACGAAGGAGGAGTACGTGGATCTGCTGCGTTCGTACGCGCGGCTTCACGACAAGGACGGAAGCCCGTACGTCGCGGAGGCCGCCGATCCGTTCACGGGGTCGTGGGACGGGCACGACACCTTCTACCACAGCGAACACTACTTCCACTCGGGATTCAACGACCTGGTGATTACCGGCCTCGTGGGCCTCAGACCGCGGGCCGACGACGTGATCGCCGTGCATCCCCTCGCACCGGACGAATGGGACTGGTTCGCGCTCGACGACGTGCTGTACCGGGGGCGGGTGCTGTCCGTTCTCTGGGACCGCGACGGGAGCCGCTACGGCAGGGGAAGCGGTCTTTCCGTTCTCCTCGACGGGGAGCGGGTCGCCTCCAGGCCGGACCTGGGCCCACTGGAAGTGCCGTTCGAGCCCGGACCGATCGGGCCGGTCGACCATCCGGCCAACTTCGCCGTGAACAACGACGGGGGACATTTCCCGTTCGCGAGCGCGTCGTTCAGTGACCCGGCAGCACCTCCCTTCCGGGCACAGGACGGCTCCCGATGGTTCCACGAGTCGCCCCCGAACTTCTGGAGCAATGCCGGATCGCCCCATGCGTCGGACTGGCTGCAGGTGGACTTCGGGGCTCCTCGACCCATCCGGCAGCTCGTCCTGTACTTCATGCACGACCGGATCCACGGGCCACCGGCGAACTTCCGGATCCTCGCCCGTCGCGACACGGCGTGGGTGCCGGTGGATGGGGAGAGGATGCCGGCCTCGCCGGCCGGTCGACGGGCGAACGTCGTGGAATTCGAGGCACTGGTCACTCCGGCCGTTCGGGTCGAGTTCGAGCCGTTCGACGGTGCGGCGGTCGGCCTGACCGAGCTGGAGGCCTGGGGGCCGGTGGACGGGCCGCTGCGCGATCCCCCGTCCGACGCACCGAACCTCGCTCTCGGCGCGAGCGCCTCCGCGTCCTTCACGTGGGAAGGAGACCGCGTCGAGCAGGTCAACGACGGGGTGATCGCCCTGACGCGCTACTCCCGGAATCGCTGGACGGCGTACGGTTCCACCGCGGCCTCCGACTGGGTAGCGCTCGAGTTCGCCAGTCCGGAAACGGTCGGGGCGGCGGAGATCTACCTGTACGATGACGGTCGCGGCGTGCGTGCTCCCGCGTCCTACCGCGTGGAGACGCGAACCGGACGGACCTGGACCGGGGTCGCGGAAGTCTCGCGCATTCCCGAGATTCCCGTTGGATCTTCCGCGAACACGGTCCGATTCGAGCCCGTCAGGACGAGCGCGGTCCGGATCGTGTTCGATCACCCCCTGCCGGCCCGTGCCGGTGTTTCCGAGATCAGGCTGTGGTCCGAGCTGCCGACGAACTGAGATCGGTCACCCCGGGCATGCGGGGCCGGGAGCACCACCTGGTGCTCCTCCTGGTCGTGTGGGCGGCCGCGAAGCTCGCCCTTCACCTCATGGTGCCGGAGGGGTGGGACCTTCATCGGGACGAGTACCTGTACCTCGCGCTGGGAAGGCACCTGGACTGGGGATACTGGTCCACGCCTCCCGTGATCGGCGCGATTTCGTGGTTCATCCAGTCGGTTTCAGACGCGGGAGCGGTGGCGGTCCGGTTACCGTCCATTCTCGCGAGTGCGGCGACCATGACGATCGCGGCCTGGATGGCCCATCGCATGGGAGGAAGGACGGTCGCGATCTCCGTGGCGAGCTTCTCGCTGCTGGTCTCGCCCGCGATGCTGCGGTCCGGATCGATGTTCATGCCGGTCTCGTTCGATATCCTCCTGTGGACGTGCGGCGCCGCCTGTGCCCTGGGATACGCGACGTCTGGTCGTCGCGGCTGGATCGTGGCGCTCGGACCCGTGATCGGCCTGGGTCTGCTCACCAAGTATGCGATCGTGGTCTTCGTCGTGTCGCTCGCCGTGGCGGTTTTGCTCACGCGGCATCGGCGTGTTCTGTTCAGTGCATCGACCGCCGCTGCGGTCGTGTTGGCCGCCCTGGTCGTCTTTCCCAACGTGCTCTGGCAGGCGAGGCACGGCTACCCGGTCCTTGCCCACCTGTCCGAGCTCGCCACCTCGCAGCTCGTCCACGTTCGGGTGTCGGGATTCCTGCTGGACCAGGTGCTGATGTTCTTCCCTGCCCTCATCGTGTGG
>JAHEEH010000345.1 GCA_024640835.1 Bacteroidota bacterium | reverse complement strand
AAGATAATACGGCTCGAACTGCTCGACGTCCACCGGGACCGACACACGGCCGAGACGAGCGACGGCACTCGCGGCCGGCCGGGTCAGGGAATCCCAGACAAACGGGATGCCGGCGCCCCCCAGGCGCTCGGTGACGAGGCGTCCACCCTCTCCGACCACGAGGACGGGCGCGGTACCATCCAGCGCAAGTGCGGAAAGCACCTCCATCGGAGTTCCGGCCGCCGGACCGAGAACCGGAACCGGGAATCCGTCTGAATCGACCCGATACGATGCGGCGTACACCTCGGCCCGGCGGGCGCCGAACGCGGCAACGACCCGTGTTCCGGGCGCCGCGTTCGCGGCCAGGGCGAGCGCCTGGAGCGAAGGCACGGGCACGATCTGCGCTCCCGTCGCGAGGGCGACGCCCTTGGCCGCCGACACGCCGATCCTCAGGCCCGTGTAGGACCCCGGACCGGCGGAGACGGCCACCGCATCGAGATCGTCCGGATGCAGCCCACCGATCCGGAGGACCTCACGCATCAGCGGAACAAGGCGCTCGGCGTGCCTGCGGGGCCTGTCCAGGCTCACGGCGCAGAGAACGGCACCGTCTACCTCGAGGGCGACCGCACATACGTCGGTCGCGGTTTCTATGCCCAGGATGACGCTCATGAGCGCGGGGCAATCGTCCCGACGATCGATTGTTCCGCCAGCCTCGGGGGTGCGGGGCCGGATGGCGCGAAGTGGATCCCGGCCGGGTCCATTGAACCTCCGTGAATCCTGTCGGGATCGTCCGAAACAGGCCTGCCCGCGCCGGCATGCAGGGCACCGCCGATCTTGAATTCCAGGGCCTCGGCCGTATATTTCCGGTCTTGCTTTCGCGTCATATCGGGTCAAAAAAACCGGTTCGAACTTCATGAACGTATATGAGACCGACCGCATCCGCAACGTGGCCCTGGTGGGCCATCAGGGGGCGGGCAAGACGATGCTCGCCGAGGCGATGCTGAGGGCCAGCGGAGCCATCCAGCGGATGGGTTCGATCGTGGAGGGGACGACGGTCAGCGACTATCACCCCAGTGAGAAGGAACGTCAGATGTCGGTGTTTGCCTCGCTGCTCCAGGTGGAGTGGGAAGGGGTGAAGATCAACGTACTGGACACGCCGGGATACCCCGATTTCGTCGGCGAGGTCAGCGCGGCGCTCCACGTCGCGGATGCCGCGATCTTCGTGATCAACGCGGCCGAAGGCGTGCAGGTGGGAACGGAACTCGCGTGGCGAACCGCCCTGGAGGCCGGCAAGCCGTCGATGTTCGTGATCAACCATCTGGACAAGGCGGACACGAGCTTCCGCGCCGTCGTGGAGCAGATCCGCGAGCGCTTCGGTCGTGCGGCCAGCATCGTCCAGATCCCGGCGGGCGAGGGGACGCGTGAAATCGTCGACGTGCTGTCGATGAAGCAGGCGACGTTCGATCCCGACACCGGCAGGCTGTCGGAAAAGGCGATCGACGAGGCTCATCGGCAGGAGGCTGAGTCGCTGCACAACGAGCTCATCGAGTCCATCGCCGAGAACGACGAGACGCTGATGGACCTGTACTTCGAGAAGGGCAGCCTGACCGAGGACGAAATGAGGAAGGGCCTGCACGAGGAGATGATCCACCGGCAGCTCTTCCCGATCTTCGTGACCAGCGCAACCCAGAACATCGGCGTTTCGCGCCTGATGGGGTTCATCCGGAACGTCCTCCCCAATCCGGCCGAGATGCCGGAAACGAAACTGGAGAAGGGGGGGACCTTGAAGTGCAAGGCCAGCGGGGAGCCCGTCGCCTTCGTGTTCCGCACCATGGCCGAGGCGCATGTCGGCGACTACTCGTTCGTGCGCGTGATGTCGGGCACGCTCTCGCCGGGAGACGACCTGGTCAATACGCACTCCGGCGCGTCCGAGCGGCTCGGTCAACTGTTCTCGATCATCGGACACGAGCGGACGAACGTCACGCGTTTGGTGGCCGGCGACATCGGCGCGCTGGTGAAGCTGCGCAACACGCACACCAACGACACGCTGCTGCGCAAGGGCTCCTCGTCGTCGGTCGCCCCCATTCGCTTTCCGGATCCCCGCTATGCCACCGCCGTCGTCGCGTCGCGGGAGGGGGAAGAGGACAAGCTCGCCCAGGGCCTGCACCAGCTGGCCAACGAGGATCCGTCCCTGATCATCACGCATGACCAGCACCTGAGTCAGCTCGTCCTGTCCGGTCAGGGCGAGATGCACCTCGAGATTGCCCGATTCCGATTGAAGAACCGGTTTGGCGTCGACATCGAATTCGTGAAGCCGCGGGTGGCATACCGCGAAACGGTACAGCAGCAGGCGCGCTCCAAGTACCGCCACAAGAAGCAGACGGGCGGCGCCGGCCAGTTCGCCGATATCGCGATGCTCGTCGAGCCGCTCAACGGGGAGTTCGTGGCCCCCGCGGACATCAGCGTTCGGGGGGAGCACTCGGAGAAGTTGGCGTGGGGCTCCACGATCCAGTTCATCGACGCGATCGTGGGCGGTGTGATCGACATGCGCCGGTTCTTCGGAGCCATTCAGAAGGGCGTCATGGAAGCGCTCCAGAAAGGCCCCATCGCCGGGTATCCCGTGGGGGACATTCGCGTGGTGATCTTTGATGGTGGCATGCACTCGGTGGACTCGAACGAGGCGGCGTTCAAGACGGCGGCCCGCATGTGTTTCAGGTCCGCATTCCGTGAGGCCAACCCCATTCTGCTCGAACCCATCCTCAATGTCGAGGTCCTGGTACCGGATGCGTTTACCGGCGACGTGATGGGAGACATGAACACGCGGAGGGCCCGCATCCAGGGCATTGACGCCGAGGGACCTTTCCAGAAAGTGGTAGCCCAGGTGCCGGAGGCCGAGATGCACCGCTATTCGACCTCGCTGCGCAGCATGACCCAGGGCCGTGGACTGCACAGGGCAACGTTCTCGCACTATGACTCGATGCCGAGGCACGTGCAGGAGAAGGTGGTTTCCGAGGCGGAGAAGGAGAAGGAAGAGGAGTAGGGAAGCCGGATCCGGGATTGCGGGGCGGTCGCCGTTGGCGGTCGCCCCGTTTTCGTGTCGTGCATGCAGGCGGCCGGGATCTTTTTGCGTACGGATTTTTACTACCTTGGCAATCCGTCGTAGTGAATACTATTACTAATAAATAGTAAAAAGGGGACGAGGTGGACACCGATCGTTTCAGGACTTCCGAGCGTGCCCGGCGCTCCATGCTGCGGGCCGTGTACGAAGAGAATCGTCGCATCGCCGAGGACGATGC
>JAHEEH010000344.1 GCA_024640835.1 Bacteroidota bacterium | reverse complement strand
TGCACGCGACTGAATCTCTGGTCTGATCCGGACGCCTATTATGACAATACGGGAGCTCCGGCGGCGGGAAGCGAAATGGGGATCGACGGATCGGCCGACAACGTCCGGACGCTCAACAACACCGCCGCGACGGTCGCTGCCTACTCGGATGCCGAGTTCGCACTGATTCGGGGCAGTATTGTGCATCAGTTCACCGGTGACGAACTGGTGGGAATCGAGATCTCGGGCTTCCCCGATCCGGTAATCACGGACAACGCGGGAGCGTTCGAGGTGCTGGTTCCAATCCACTGGTCCGGTACGATCACTCCTCGCGGCGATACGCTCTCGTTCGTACCCCTCCACTATTATGTCGCCGACGCGACCGGCAATCTCGACATAGATTTCGAGGGCATCGAACGAACCGTTTCCGGGCACGTCTGGATCGAGGGTACCGGTCACTTTGTGAAATCCGTCCAGATACAGGGATTCGGGGATCCCGTGGAAACGGACGCCGCCGGCTACTACGAGGTGATCGTTCCGCACGACTGGTCCGGTGTGCTGGTGCCGAGCCTCGAGCCGTATCGGTTCGATCCCCCGGCAGCGGCACTGTCATCGGTAGTGGCACCTGTCGAGCAGAACTTCGTGGCGCTCCAGCCCCCGACCATTACCGGCACGGTCTCGGATTCAGAGACGGGATACTCGATTGTGGCTGCGGTCCTGTATGGATTCCCGGAGCGCGTCGAGACCGACTTTGCCGGCAACTACGTAGCGCACGTTCCGTTTGGCTGGTCCGGAACGGTGTTTCCCCTGGCGGCCGGCTACAACATGACGCCCGCCTCACGGACCTACAGCGGCGTCTACGACGATCTTGCCGGGCAGGACTATGCGGGAGAGCCGGGAGTACTGGCCGATTCCGATTGGCCCCTGGTTGGACGTAATCCGGGGAGGACAGCTACGGGTGCGGGTCCGGCGGTCAAGCCGACGCTGAAGTGGTCGAGCCAGCTGTACGGTGGTTCGGTGACTGGTCCGGTGATCGGTCCGGGAGGTATGGTGTACACATTGAGTTCGCTCTCGGGACTGACACGTCTTCAGGCTTTTGACATGGACGGGACGGAGACGTGGTTCCACCTGTGTTGCTCGTATCAGGAATCGTCCGGCCTGGGGGTCGGTGCCGGTGGGGTCGTCTACATGGGTGTAAAAAGTTCGCTGTCCGGACGACTGATTGCAGTTCGCCCGGACGGAAACGGTACACTTTGGGAGGCGGCCGGCCCGCTGCTGCACGAACCGACCACGACATCCCCGAACCTGGGCGAATCAGGTACGGTCTACGTCGGTACGAAAGATGGTGTGCTCGCTGCCGTGAACACCGCCGACGGCACCGAACGATGGAATCACGATCTGGGCGACGGCGCGCTTACTTCCGTCGCGCTCGGCGATGACGAGACGGTCTACGTCGGCAGAGACGGTTGGGGGATGGTCTACGCGCTCGATCCGGCCGATGGTACGGTCATCTGGGAATTCCCGACGTCAGGAGGCGTGACCGGAGGTCCGTCGGTCGGTCCGGACGGAAGGGTATACGCCGCAACGGGAAACGGACACGTGCATGCCATAAATGCCGACGGTACCGAGGCCTGGACGTTCAAGGCGGGCAACGCGATTCGCATGGCGCCGGCCTTCGGACCGAACGGCGAGGTGTTCGTCGGGTCCGATGACAAGTACCTGTATGCGCTGGCAGCGGATGGTACGCTGCGCTGGAAATACGCAGCGGGTGGCTTCGTTCGCTCCGGCGCCGTGGTGAGCACGCACGTGTCGGTATTCGACCCACTGTTTCCTGACATCACCCAGACGGAGACGGTCGTCTACTTCGGATCCTACGACGGATTCGTATATGCCGTAAATGCCGGGGGGACCTTCACGCCATCCACGCCCGGAACGCTGCGCTGGAAATACGACACCGGCAGTCCGGTCGTCTGGCCCCCCGCCCTCTCGTACACGGACAGGACCCTGTATGTGAGTTCGGGAAATTCCCTGTTTGCTTTCGGAGATGGCGCGTCGAGCGGCGGTTCCGGATTCGTGCAGATCACGAGCCTGGGCACGATCGTGGATCCCGACCTGCTGGAGTTGATCGACAAGATCAACATCATCGTCGCGCTTGCAGACGAGGGTGGCTTTGGCGGTTTCGGTATTCTGGGCGGTCTGCCGGACGACCCGTGCCAGGGAGGGCCCCTCTTCATCCCGGATTGCACGGACCTCGCATCGGGAATGGGCACGGCAACTCCCATTTTCGAGGTGCCGTCCTCGACCGAGCTTCAGCTCGGGTTCGTCGAGGCGGGCACGGCACTTGCCGTTGCGGCGGGGGACCTGGAAGGACTCGCCTCGACCTATGTAACGGCCCTCCTGGATGGTGACCTGTTCCAGGGCGTACTCGCGGGTACGACCATTCCGGATCTTTTGGCTCCGAATCCGGACGGGCTTCCAATCCTGCTGTCCGTCTACGAGGCCCCAAAAACCGAAGCGACCGGGACCGGAAGCCCGGTCTACTTCGGTCAGTTCAGTACGGATCTTGCCGCGGTGGAGATTACCATGAAGGGCACGCAGGAATACACGTTCGGACCGCTGTATTACGGAGACTTCTCGGACATCGCATTCGTGGAGCCCGGGACGTATGACATCGAGGTCGCAATGTTTGAGCAGGTGGCAGGAAAGCGATCGACGGCCATGTCGGCATCCGTGGAAGTGTCGGCCTCGGCGGCCACGCCGACCGGCATCCTGTTATCCGGATTCGTCAACCCCGAGGCTAATCTCGGTGGACCCGGGCTTGCGATGTACCGTGCGAACGGCGACGGGGAGACGGAAATGGTCTCGGTGGCAAACGACCCGGAGCCTGCCGTTCCG
The DNA here is from genome assembly GCA_024640835.1 of Bacteroidota bacterium. Classification (GTDB taxonomy): domain Bacteria; phylum Bacteroidota; class Rhodothermia; order Rhodothermales; family UBA10348; genus JAHEEH01. The sequence continues at coordinate 402 of JAHEEH010000344.1, read as the reverse complement.
GAGCGATTTGTTCTGGATGCCACCTACCCGAACCCCTTCAATCCGGTCACGATCATCGGATACGAGCTTCCCGGGGAGGTTGCGGTTCGACTCGAAGTGTTCGATGTGCTCGGCCGAAGCGTAGCAGTGCTGGTCGATGAACGACAGGCTCCCGGCCGATACGAGGTGCCCTTCGACGCTCACGGCCTGGCGGGCGGAGTGTACCTCTATCGGATGACGGCGGGGTCGTATGTCAATACCCGGACCATGTCGCTCCTGAAGTGAGCCGAGGCGTTCGATCGGGACCTATCTTTCGGGCACACCGGAGGCCTCGTGGACCCGATCGAATCAGGGAAGGACGCTGTTGACCGCATTCTCGCGAATGCCGCCGAGGCTATGGGCAGTCTGGCCGTGGCCGGGAGA
>JAHEEH010000343.1 GCA_024640835.1 Bacteroidota bacterium | reverse complement strand
AGGTGTTCCACATCCTCGAGAACCTGGACACGTTCCTGCTGGATCCGGGCCGGATGCTGTTCTCCACGGGCGGCTTCACGTTCTACGGAGGGCTGGTCATTGCCGCGCTGTCCATCGCGTGGTTCGTGCGGCGCAACGGGGTCCACGTGCCCACGTTCGCCGACGCCGTCGCGCCCGGCCTCATGATCGCGTACGGCGTGGGCCGGATCGGGTGTCACCTGTCAGGGGACGGAGACTGGGGCATCCCGGCCAACCTGGGGGCGCAGCCCTCCTGGCTCCCGGACTGGCTGTGGGCCGAAACCTATCCGAACAACATCCTGGGAATCGACCTGTCGGCACACCCGGTGTACCCGACCCCGCTGTACGAGTTCGGAGCGGCGCTCGTGCTGTTCGCCGTGCTCCTCGCGTTTCGCAACCACCCGTTCCGCGCGGGCTGGCTCTTTTCGCTGTACCTCCTGCTGAACGGCGTGGAGCGCTTCTTCATCGAGAGGATCCGGGTCAACAACGTGCTGGACATCCTCGGCATCGAGTCCACGCAGGCCGAGCTGATCGCGGTGGTGCTCATGGTGCTCGGTGTGACCGGGTTGGCCCTGCTGACCCGCCGCCGGGGTGGGCCGGCTGTGGAAAAGGGGACTTCCGACGCCTGAACCATGGACGCGGCTTTCCTCATCGATCGGGCGGTAGCCGAAATCCGGGCCTGGGAGGCATCCTGGGGTCCGTACGACCGGCATCCGGCCCTCTTCGTCTCGACGGACCGTGCCGCCGAAGCGCTTCTTGCGTACACCGAGCGCCTCAGGGACAACTACCCGTTCTTCCATCCGCGCTACGCGGGACAGATGCTGAAGCCGCCTCACCCCGCCGCCGTTGCGGCGTACGTGGCGGCGATGCTCATCAATCCGAACAACCACGCCCTGGACGGCGGTCCCGCCACGGCGGCCATGGAGCTGGAGGTGGTCGCCCTCCTCCGGGACCTGTTCGGCCTGCCGGACCCCTGCCTGGGCCACCTGACGTCCAGCGGGACCATCGCGAACCTCGAGGCCCTCTGGGTGTCCCGCGAGCTTCGACCCGGCAAGGCCGTCGCGTTCTCGGCCGAGGCCCACTACACGCACGGCCGGATGGCGGGCGTTCTCGGCATGGAGACCCGGGTCGTGCCGACGGACGGTTCCGGGCACCTGGATCCGGAGGCCCTGGAGCGCGCCCTGCAGGACGGTCACGTGGGAACGGTCGTCGCGACGGCAGGCACCACCGGGATCGGAGCGGTGGACCCGATTGCCGACATCCTTCCGATCGTCCGTCGGCATGGCGTGAGGCTGCACGTGGACGCGGCCTACGGGGGGTTTTTCAGGCTGCTGGCGCGGCTCGATCCGTCTCCCCTGGCGGGCGCCACGCGCCGGCACCTGTTGGCCATCGCGGACGCGGACTCCGTGGTGGTGGATCCCCACAAGCACGGCCTTCAGCCCTACGGCTGCGGCGCGGTGCTCTTCCGCGATCCCGGGGTGGGTCGATTGTACCGGCACGATTCGCCGTACACGTACTTCACGTCGGGCGAGCTGCACCTGGGCGAGATCAGCCTGGAGTGCTCGCGGGCCGGCGCGTCGGCCGGGGCGCTCTGGCTCACGCTGCGCCTGCTGCCGCTCGAGCCGGGGTCGGGCCTGGGCTCCGTCCTTTCCGCGTGCGTGGACGCCGCGCAGGACTGGCATGCGAGGCTGACCCGGTCGAAGGAGCTCGAGGCCATGGCGCCTCCCGAGCTCGACATCGTGACGTTTCATCCGAAGACCGATCCCCGGGCCGCGGCCGTGGACCAGGCCTCCAGAGCCGTCTTCGCCGCCGCCATGGAGGATCGGGACGATCCGGTCTTCCTGAGCCTGTACCGGGTGCCCGCCAAGCGCATCAGGGTCGGCGGTCGGCCCGTGCGCCGCGACCGCGCCGACGTCCAGGTGCTCCGCAGCGTGCTGATGAAGCCGGAACACGCGCTGTACGTGCCGCGCCTGCATCGCCGGGTGGAAGCGATCGCGGCCTCCGTCCGAAACCAGGTTCCGGGCTGAACCCATGCCGAACGCCGAACCCGATCCTGATCTGCGGCATCTAGCGGGTCGAAATCCCGTCCGCGAGGCGCTCGAACGCTCGGAGCGCATCGAGCGCGTGCTCCTCTCCACGGGCGTGACGGGTCGCGCGGCGGCGGAGGTTCGGGCGCAGTGCCGGGCGGCGGGCGTACCGCTTCAGACGGTCCCGCCTGCGAAGCTGGAGAAGCTCGTGCCCGGCGTCAATCACCAGGGCGTGGTCGCCGTCGTCTCGGCCGTCGCCTACGCGGATTTCGACGACATGCTGCGGGAGATCGCTCCCGACCACGAGACCGTCGCGCGTACGAAGCCCATCGTCGTTCTCCTGGACGGCATCCAGGATCCCCACAACCTGGGCGCGATCCTGCGGAGCGCCGTGGCCGCCGGGGCCCGGGGTGTCGCCATGCCGGAACGCGGCGCGGCGCCGCTCAACGCCGCCGCGCTGAAGACGTCGGCCGGGACCGCCCAGCGCATTCCCGTGGCGCGCGTGGGCAACCTTCGGGAGGCGATCCTGCAGCTCAAGGAGCGGGGCTACTGGGTCGCGGGAGCGGACGGAACCGGCGAGACGTCGGTCTGGGACATGGACTGGGACCGCCCCTTGGCGCTGGTCATCGGCAGCGAGGATCGCGGCATGCGACGCGGCGTGGCGGACGAGTGCGATTACCGCGTGCGGATTCCGATGGCGGGCCCGGCGGAATCGCTCAATGCCTCGGTGGCGGCCGGGATCCTGCTCTTTGCGGCCGCCCGCGTCCGAACGTCCGGACCGTAGATGGTCTACGTCCGGTTCACGGCACTTTCCGCGCGGCTCGATGACCGCGGCGGGGACGTGCCGCTCCCCTCGGGGTGATCAGTGCCGCTTGCCGTTGAGCCGGTAGACGATCTTGCGAATCGTATCGAACTGGAGATACGGGAAGGCCTCCCTGAGATGCTCGATCGCGTCGTACGCGGGGATGTCCATCTCGCGCATTTCGCGGAAGTGTTTCCGGATCTGGTAGTCCCGTACTCCCTTTTCGCTCAGCAGGCTGTGCGCCTGGAGCACCTCGTACACATCGTCGCTGACGAGTCCGGCAAGGGGGTTTCTGGTGTCCCGGTCGGCCACTGCTTGCATGGTCGGACGGATGCTTGGTTGTGGTGAGCGGCAGGCGAGCGCCCGGATGGCCGGGATTCCTCGCACCGAAACCGCAGGGGAAGGGTAGGGCAGGTACGAGGGCCTGCCAAGCGAGATGACCCGAA
>JAHEEH010000017.1 GCA_024640835.1 Bacteroidota bacterium | reverse complement strand
CCACGAAGCGAGGGTTCGGGCCTGTATCCGGTCCCCGGGGCCCGGAGGCTCCGCGAGGCGCGTCTCCTCGAGCGGCGGCGGTGCCAGGAGCAGGACGATGGCCGCGAGGGCGGCGAGGGAATAGAGCAGTGCTTTCACGTCAGGCCTCCAGGGGCTTGAAGCGCTTCTCGGCCCATTCGGCGGCGACGAATCCGGCCACGGCAATCACCAGCACGGCGAAGGCGACGATGCCCGGCCGGACGCCCAGCCACTCGGGAAGCGTGATGCGACCGGTGATGCCCTCGGTGTCCATGGCGTAGAACCGCGCTATGGCCGGAATCTGGAAGCTCTCGGCGAACAGGAACATGCCCAGCATGCCGCCCGCCACGGAGAGGATGGCGTCGACCTTGCCCGTCGCGACGCCCACGAGCGCCGTGCCCGGACAGTACCCGCCCACGATGAATCCGGCTCCCATGATGAGGCCGCCCACGATACCCGGCCAAAGATACGTGGGATTGATGTAGACGGACGACATCTCCAGGACTCCGAATGAAGACAGCGCCACGAGGCCCGTCATGGCGGTGACGATCGCCGTGAACATCACCTTGAGGACGGCCATGTCGCGGAAGTAGAACTGCATGGCGAGCTTGTTCGCGTCGCCGAATCCGGCCCGCTCCAGGAAAAAGCCGAAGCCGATGCCCAGGGCGAAAGCGATGACGTAGTCGGTGGGGGTCCCGAATCCGAGATGGTCGACGAGAGGGAACATGGAGCGTGCCGGGTTTCGGAGACTTCAGATCCAGAGACGACGCAGGAACCACGCCAGCCCGTACGCGCCGGCGAAGATGCACAGCATGGTGATCCACGAGCCGACCGCCAGGGTGGCGCCACCGGTCAGCGCGATGCCGCTCGTGCACCCGCGCGCGAGCCGGGCTCCGTAGCCGAACAGGCCTCCCCCGACGGCCGCAAAGACGAGCCGCTTCCCGCGGGAGATGCGCGGACCGTGGTGTGTCTCCCATCGGATGCGCCGGGCCCCGGCCCCGGACAGCAGGCCCCCGACGAGGACGCCGAGGGTCTCCAGCACCAGCCACTCGTCCCAGGGGTCACGCTCGCCGCCTCCGTAGGTCGAGAGATAGGCGTTGGCATCCACGTGCTCCTGGGAGACGATCTTCTCGGCCTTCACCACCGTGCGCATGATGGCCCCGCTCGCCCCCAGGCCACGCCCCGATACGACGAAGGCCCCCAGGAGCACCAGGCCCAGCCCGATGCCGGCCACGTAGGGGTTCATATAGGAGGCGGGTTTCTTTTCCATGGCGGTCACGCGCTGGAGTTCAGTAGGCGATCCATCCCGTCATCTGTCCGGCTTCCACGATGAAGAACCGGAAGATGAGCGAGCCGGCAATCACCAGGAGCGGTGCAAGGAAGGCCGGGAGCCGGGCGCCGCGCAGTTGCCACGTTTCGAGAGCGAGCGGCAGCAGGAGACCGATCGCCAGGACCAGGACCCAGAAGGCAACCGTGAGCGGCCCTCCCAGCACCAGCGTCGCAGCCTGTCGGGTCTGCAGTGGCCCCGAAAGCATCGTGACGAGCATGAGGCCGATGAGGACGATCTCCACCACGAGGAGTCCGACGTCCAGGCGCTCGAACCACCGACGCTCTCCCTGCGACCGGCTGACGAGCTGTATGGCGCCGGCCGCCGCCGACACGCCGGACACCAGGAAGATGGGTCCGAGGATGGCCGTGTTCCAGAACGGCCGCGCCCCGTACGCGCTCAGCAGGATGCCCGTGTAGATGCCCACGGCCACGGCGAGCACGACGGACGACCAGGCAAGCACCCGGGTGCGCGGCTCGGAGAAGGAGGCGAGACGACCGAGGGCGGGTACGCGCTGCTCCAGTCCGGCCATCGATCCGGGCCAGACCGATCGCGCGGTCGCCGCGACGAGCAGCAGGTTCACCGGCACGGCCACCAGCAGGATCCAGGACCCCCACGACATCGGGGCGGTCACCACGAAGGCCGTGTAGAACCGGAACACGTTCACCTTGTGCTCGAGGTCCAGGAACAGGGCCCCCATGCCGAGCGCCAGGAGCGGCGTGACGGCGGCGAGGAGGCGCTGGGCCGTCGGACGGCCGTCCTCCCCGCGAAGGACGCTGATCGCACCCAGCAGCAGCAGCCCGGCCGCGAGCCCTCCGAGGAACAGGTACACCGGCACCTCCCAGCCCCAGATGTGCAGGACGGGATCGATGTGCGGATTCAGCTTCTGGGTCGTGATCAGCTCTTCCATCGACCGCGTCAGGTCAGGTAATAGACGTTGGGTTCCGTTCCGGCGGCAGGCGCGATCACCTTCCAGGATCGGGTCCGGAGGAGGCGGCTCACGTCGCTCTGCGGATCGTTCAGGTCACCGAAGTGCATGCAGCGCGTGGGGCATGCCGAGACGCAGGCCGGATCGAGACCTTCCCGTACCCGGTGGATGCAGAAGGTGCACTTGGACACGTACCCCTCCGGCAGCACGAACCGCGCATCGTACGGGCACGCCGCGATGCAGGACTTGCACCCGGTGCACAGATCCGGATCGACGAGTGTCACGTTCGACTCCTCGTCCACGAAACTGGCCCCCGTGGGGCACGCATGGACGCAGGGAGGCGAGTCGCAGTGGTTGCACCGCTCCGATCGGTATTCCAGCGAGAGATCGGGAAACGTCCCGGAGGTCGCTTCGGCGATCCAGTCCCGGCAGTACCCCTCGGGGACCTCGTTTTCCGTCTTGCAGGCCACCACGCAGTCCGCGCATCCGATGCACAGCTTCGTGTCGATGACCATGGCATATCGGCGTCTCGCTTCCATCTAGATCGCCTCGACCTCCGCCGTCGCCAGCTCGAACGTGACGAATGTGTTCCTCCTCGCGGTACCTCCCATGACGGGATCCACCTTGACGTCCGCCAGGATCTCGTTGTCGTCCACGCCGCGTCCGAATGCCTTCGTGAGCAGTTTCTCCGTATGGCCGAAACCGTGCGCCATGTACACGCAGTCGGGTCGGATCCGCTCGGTCACGCGGACGCGGATCGGAAACCGCGAAACCCGGTCGTCCTGGTTGCGGAGGTGGACGTAGCGGCCGTTCTCGAGGCCCCAGTCTTCGGCCGTCGCCGTGTTCACCCACAGGTCGTTCTCGCTCATGAGCTCGTTCAGGAGCGGGTTGTTCGTGGTCCGCGCGAACGTGTGCGCCGGGGCGCGCCCCTGGATCAGGCGATAGTATCCCGGCGGGGGTTCGGGATGTGGGGTGAAGCGCGGCACGCCGTCGAAGCCGGACGCGGCGAGCTGCTGCGAGTGCAGCTCGATACGTCCGCTCGGCGTGTTGAACCGGACGTCCTCTCCGGGCTGGATGTAGAGGGGGGACGCGCCCGGAAGCGTCTTGACGCCGATCCGCATCATCTCGTCCAGCGACGAGCCGACCGCGCGGAGGCGTCGTTCGAGGAAGTCCTCCATGTCGTCCCACGGGAAGAAGTCGTCGAGACCCATCCGCGCGGCGAGCTGCCTCACCATCCAGGCAGCCGGCTTGGTGTCGTACAGGGGCTCGAAGGCCGGGGCCCGCAGGGCGATCTGGGGCTCTCGTCCCGGCAGGATTCTCAGGTCGTCGTAGCGTTCCAGGTACGTGCACTCGGGCAGCACGACGTCCGCCCAGCCGCAGATCTCCGACGGCTGGATGTCGACGGCCACGAGCAGGTCCAGGTTCTGGATGGCCTCGATCGTCCGATCCGGATCGGGAAGCGAGTAGACGAGGTTCGATCCGTACACGAGCCACGCCTTGACGGGATGGTCGGGCGCCATGGAGGGATCGGCGGTCGCGTCCCGGACGAGGGAGGCGATCGCCGAAGAGGCGAACGGATAGTCGTTCGGCGCGAGATCGCGCCAGGTCCATCGCGGGACGGGAAACGGGGGATGCTCCGGCGAGGGCACCGACGCCGTGCTCGGGTAGAAGAACCCGCCCTTGCGCCCCCAGGAGCCCAGGAGGGCGTTGAGGATCGCGACGGCCCGCATGCGCTGCGTATCGTCCCCGTACCAGGTGGTATGGCGACCGGGATGCACGAGCGTCGCCGGGGCGTTCCGCGCCATCATCCGGGCGGTCTCCCGGATGACGTCCGGCTCGATGGTGGTGATCGGGTACGCCCACTCGGGCGTGTTCGAGCGTACGGCTTCCTTCAGCTCGTCCAGGCCGGTGGCGTACTGCGCGAGGTACTCCGCGTCGTAGAGCTCTTCCTCCACGATCACGTGAATCCACGCCAGCAGAAGCGCCAGGTCGGTGGAAGGCTTGATGGCCAGCCACCGGTCGGCCTTGCTGGCGGCCACGGAGAAGCGGGGATCCACGACGATGATCCGTGCGTCGCGCTCGATGGCGCTGGACATCTCCTGGACCTGTCCGTTGTGCAGGTTTTCCCCGATATGGGAGCCGATGAGCACCAGGCAACGCGTATTCTCGATGTCCGTGCGCTCGGGCGATCCGACCGCCTCCCCGAACGTCAGCAGGAACGCGTCGTCGCGCGGCCCGCGGCACTGGGCGTAGGACGGCGCCGTGATGTTCTGCGACCCGAACGCCTTGGTGAGCGTCTTGAAGTGCGTGGCGCCGTTGCCGTGACTGAACATGGCCAGCGACTCGGGACCGTACTGCTCCCTGACCGATTCGAGCCTGGCCGCAATGAAGTCGAAGGCCTCGTCCCAGGTGGCTTCCCGGAACCGCTGGCCGCGGGGACCTTCTTCGCGGATGAGCGGGGTGCGCAGCCGATCGGGATCGGTGTAGGCCCCCATTCCGGCGGTGCCTCGCGTGCACATCCGGCCCCTGGAATGCAGGTCGTCCTCGTTGCCGATGATCTTCCAGGGTCGGCCGTTCTTGGCATGGACCCAGCCGGCACACTGCCAGAAGCAGATCTCGCAGTAGGTCGGGGTCAGCGTGACCGTGTCTCCGTTCTGCACGGGGAAGGTCGACGCCGCGCTGGGACGGTGCCGGAACAGGGTGGGTGCGACGGCGAGCGTTCCGGCCCCGAGGGCTCCGATCCGCAGGAACTGGCGCCTGGAGACGTGAGGTTTCATGGGAGGCAGATCGTGTCGGGAATTCCCTTCCACGCGATTCCCATGTTACGGCCGCTCAAGCCCTCAGAACGTCCGCCACCTTCCCATGATCGTCCTCCGCGGGCGCCCGACATGGTACGGGGGGAATCCCTACGGCGGAGGATCCACCTTACGCCCGCGTCGTGCCGATCCGGAGCCGGGCGGGCTCCTTCTTCAACCCGGCAACCGATCGGTTTCGGCAGGTATGGCCCGGTTTCGCGGTGCGCGTCCCGCCGGGGAATCCCGCATCCTCGGCTTGCTTGTTGACATTCCGCCCCGCCGAGGCGAGAATCCGTCCGATCATCCCGGTCGGCGGGACCTTCCCGTCCGTTGCCGGTTCGCGTACGTCCTCCCATCCTCCGCACGTCCATGAACTTCGCCACGATCGATTACGTCGTCTTCGGCGGGTATGTCTCCCTGATCGTCTTCCTGGGACTATGGGTCTCGCGGGAGAAGAAGGGGCACGAGAAGAACACAGAGGACTACTTCCTGGCCTCCAAGTCGCTGCCCTGGTGGGCGATCGGAGCGTCGCTCATCGCGTCGAACATCTCGGCCGAGCAATTCATCGGCATGTCCGGTTCGGGCTTCCGCGTGGGGCTGGCCATCGCCACCTACGAGTGGATGGCGGCGGTGACGCTCCTCATCGTCGCGTACTTCTTCCTTCCGATCTACCTGAAGAAAGGCATCTTCACGATGCCGCAGTTCCTGGAGGTGCGTTACGACAGCCGGGTGCGGACGCTGCTCGCCGTCTTCTGGCTGCTCGTCTACGTGTTCGTGAACCTGACCTCGGTGCTGTACCTGGGCGCGCTGGCCATGGAGGGCATCATGGGCGTCCCGCTCTGGACGGGAGTGATCGGCCTGGCGCTGTTCGCGGGGCTCTATTCCGTGTATGGCGGTCTCAAGGCGGTGGCGTGGACCGACGTGGTGCAGGTCATCTTCCTGGTCGGGGGTGGCCTGCTGACGACATACCTGGCGCTCGACGCGTTCGGGGGAAGCCAGGGGGCGCTCGTCGGCTTCCAACGGCTGCTCTCCGAGGCGGGCGACCGCTTCAACATGATCCTCTTCAAGGGCGAGCTGATGTACGAGGATGCGGGCGAGCTCAAGGACGCCTACGACCTCCTGCCCGGCCTGTCCGTTCTGCTCGGCGGCATGTGGATCGCGAACCTCTTCTACTGGGGCTGCAACCAGTACATCATCCAGCGGGCGCTTGCCGCGAAGTCCCTGAAGGAAGCGCAGCGTGGCGTGGCCTTCGCGGGATACCTGAAGCTTCTCCTTCCCGTCGTAGTCGTGATCCCGGGTATCGTCGCCTACGCGCTCAACGCGCCGATCGGCAGGGGCGACGAGGCCTATCCGTGGCTCCTGAACGCCTACGTCGGTCCCGGCCTGAAGGGTCTCGCTTTCGCGGCTCTCATCGCGGCCATCGTGTCGTCCCTGGCGTCGATGATGAACTCGACGGCGACCATCTTCACGATGGACATCTACCGGCATTACATCCGGAAGGGGGCGAGCGAGCACCAGATGGTGAAGATCGGGCGGCTCGTCGCCGTCCTCTGTCTCGTCGTCGCGGTGCTGCTGGCTCCACAGCTGGCCGGCCTGGACCAGGTCTTCCAGTACATCCAGGAGTACACCGGCATGGTGAGCCCGGGCGTGCTGGCCATCTTCATGATGGGGCTGTTCTGGAAGAAGTCGACGCCCAACGCGGCGCTCGTGTCTGCCCTCATGTCCATCCCGCTCTCCATCCTGATGAAGTACGCGCTGCCCGGGCTGCCCTTCATCGACCGGATGGGCGTGGCCTTCCTCGCCTCGATTCTGCTGATCGTGGTCATCTCCCTGCTCGAGACCAAGGGGAAGGACCACGAGAAGGGCATCGCGATCGAAGGAGACTGGCGAAGCACCGATCCGGTCTTTGCCGTGCTGGCATTCGGCATCCTGGGCATAACGGCCGCGCTGTACATCATCTTCTGGTGATGCCGGTCCGGTGGGAGCGGCGGTAGGTGGGGATGTCCCGTCTTCTGGGCTGGAGGTTCGTCGCGGTGACGGTCGCGATCGTCACCCCCGCGGGGAGTTCTGCCCAGTCGCTGGTTCGAGGGGTGGTCTTCGATGCGAGGACGTCCATTCCGCTGCCCGGTGCCACCGTGCAGGTCCGGGACACCGATCGGGGTGTCGTCACCAACCTGGACGGGCGGTTCGAACTGCCCCTGTTCGCGTTTCCGACGGAGCTCCAGGTTCGATTCATCGGGTACCGCTCCACGGTCTTCGCTCTCGCCGACCCGCCCGCCGGGCCGATCGAGATCGGGCTGGAGCCGGACGTGGTGGAGCTCGGCGAGCTCGTGGTCACCGACGAGAGCGTTGCCGAGGGAATCATGCGGCGGGCCATCGCCCGCAAGGAGGCCTGGCAGGATTCGATCGGGACGGCGTACGCAGAGGCCTACTCGCGATTCATCCTCATGCGCGAGTTCGAGCCGGTCCGGGTCGAGGAGACGATCTCCGCGCTCTGGTGGATGGCCGGCACGGGGACCCGCGAGGTGGTCCGTGCCCGGCGGACGCGGCCCTCCCGGGACGAGACGTTCCGGTTCTCGGGCCCTCTGCCGGTTCCGGACCTGTACGATGACACGATCGAGCTGTACGGGACCCGGTTCGTCGGCCCCCTGCACCCGGACAGCCCGGACGTGTACCTCTATTCCCTGTTCGGGAGGCAGGTGCTGGACGGTCGCCTGGTCTACGAGATCGCATTCGTGCCGGCGGGCAGGACGTCTGCGGCCTTCACGGGCTATGCGTCCGTGGAAGATTCCACGTTCGACGTGCTCATGATCTCCGTGCGGCCGGCGGTCGACCGGAGCGGGCCGCCGCCGGTCACGGAGCGCGTCGTGAGGCTGGAGGAGCGGTACGCCCGTGTCTCGGGCGTCATGCGTCCCGTGGGCTTCCTTGCGGACGGGTACGTCCGATTCGGACTGTCGGGCGCGTCGTATCCGACCGCCCGGTTCCGGCAGGTCGTGGGATTCGCGGGTCACGCCGTACAGGTGCCCGTGCCCGATTCCCTGATGCGGTCCGAGCGACGCCGGAGGGACGCGCCGGACCTGTCCGCGTCCGGGTGGCTGTTCGACTGGATTCCAGGCTGGGTGCCGCCGACGGAAGAGGAAGCCGAGGGCCTGGCGAAGGTCTCGTCGGCGCCCCCGCTCGCGGTCGTGTTCCGTCCCGAAGGGCTGCTGCGCAACTACCTGGCCGTGTCCGTGGTCGAAGGCGGTGCGTCCGGTGAGGCCGGACTGGACCGGCCGACTCGCTGGATTCGCCCGTGGGGATGGTACAACCGGGTGGATGGGTGGCACATCGGCCTCCGCCCCGAGCTTCCGTTCGGCGACGAGTGGACGGTGAGGCCGCGCCTGGGGTACGCCGAGGCCCGTCACGGCGTCCCCTGGGGACTCGAAATCGAACGCGGAGGCCCCCATGGCCCCGTCGCCGCGGTGGGAGTCGAGGAGTACACGGATGTGGTCGGTCCGGACCTCTGGCATTCCCGGTTCATGTCGGGTCTGGCAGTCTATGCGGGATGGACCGACTGGTACGACTACTTCTCCCGCCGCCGGGGGTATCTCCGGACCGGATGGAGGAGCGGTATCGGACGCGCCGATCTTTCGTTCTCGGCGGAGCGTCACCGATCGGCCCCCCGCTCGGATTTCCATGAAGGCTGGCTCAGGAAGAACGATCAGCGGGACAATCCACCGATAGAGGACGGGAATCTCGTCGGGATCACGCTGGACCTCTCGACCGGCGACGCCCGGCTTCCAGGCACCCGGGGGGCGGCCTACGCGGGTACGTCCGTCGAGGTGACGAAGGCCGGGACGCTCGGCTCCGATTTCGGCTTCATCCGGTGGAGCGGAGCCGTCTCGTTCCGCATTCCGACGATCCGGTCGCGACGGCGGATTCCGGCCTCGTTCCGTCTCGACCTGTATTTCGGTCTCGCGGACGACGGGACCCCGGTCCAGCTGCAGGGCTTCCTGCACCGGCCGGTGGGCCCGCTGTCCCCCGGCGCCGGATTCAGGGCGTCCGACGTGCGCGTTCCGCTGATACGGCAGTGGGTCGCGGGATTCTGGCAACACGATTTCGGAACGCTCCTCACCGAGTGGCTCGGAATCGGCAGAGGATCCACCGGGTTTGGCGTGTTCGGCGGCCACGCTTTCTCGGCGGAAGGGGCGAGCGGAGGCTACCATGAACTCGGCCTCTTCCTGTCGAACCTGCTGGGATACCCCGTCCGGCTGAACGTCGGGTCGTCGCTCGACCGATTCCACCTGGCTGGCACGCTGTCGGTCACGCTGAACGGCTGACGGGCAGGCCACCTCCTTTGGAGGGGCAGGAAGCCGTCAATACTTGTGAGGCACCCGGGCGCGGGCGATCATGCGAATCGCTGCCTCTAACATCCTGCCCCGTTCCTGCCGATACCCTCTGTCGTATCCCCTACAGATCGGACAGGGTTTCCCGGACGCCGCTCACCAAGACTCGTGTCTCGCCCCACTCCCCGGCATCTTATCGCGATTGCGGCTGGAGGTCTCTGGATCGTCGTCGCGGCCGGCGCGCTCGTCGCCGGTCTCGCGTACTACCGGCTGCCCATCGTGGACCGGCCGTACTCCGAGCTGCACGATCTCTTCGCGCCGGCGGGGCTGATCGGCCACGCCTACGGGATCCTCGGAACCCTGATGATGCTGATCGGTGTGGCGATGTACAGCGCCCGCAAGCGGTGGCACCGACTCGAGCACACCGGCAGGCTGCGGACGTGGCTCCACGTACACATCTTCCTGTGTACGCTGGGTCCCGTGCTCGTCCTCCTGCATACCGCCTTCCGCTTCGGCGGATTGATTTCGATCGCGTTCTGGAGCATGACGGCCGTCGTGATCTCGGGCGTGTTCGGCCGCTACGTGTACGTTCGCCTGCCGAAGGGTGGAGCGGGAGGGGTGGTTCCGCCCGTGGTCCTGCGGCGCCGACGCGTCGAGCTCGAGGCACGCCTGACGTCTGCGGTTCCGGTCACCACCCTGACGATCGATCGGCTTTTCGGACCGGGGGTCGCCGACGAGAATCCCGGTCTCATGCTCAGCCTCGTGCGCGCCATCCGGTTCGATTTCGAGCGGAGACGCCTTCCCGGCCGCCTCCGGTCGGAGCTGGCCGACCTGGGGCTTGCCCAGGAAACCGCCACCCGGTTGATCCCCGATCTCCTCTCCTACCGGGACGAAAGGCACCAGATGCTCACGTTCAGGCCATTTCAGCGCCTGTTCGGGTACTGGCACGTGTTTCACCTTCCTCTGGCGACGGTCATGCTGCTCATCGTGGTTCTCCACGTGGCGGTTGCCGTCGCGTTCGGCTACATCTGGATCTTCTGACCCCGCCACACCGATGCGCCCCATTCTGCAGAACCGGATCCTGATCGCGCTCGCCGTACTGCTCGCCGTCGTGGCCGTTCGTTATGGCTCGTCCATGCTGATGAGCCGGACCAGCGCCCCCGTTCCGGAATGGCCCGCGATCGGGCAGGATGCCCCCTCCGCAGAGAACGTGAGTCACGACTACCGCCGCCGCGTCGCCGAACTGCAGGGCCGGATCGAGACGGCACCCGACGATACGCTTGCCCTGAGGGAGCTGGCCGGCATGCAGTTCGATGCCCATTCCATGGAAGCGGCGGCCGCTCTGTACGAACGCTACCTGGTCCTCGTGCCGGGTGCGCGGCAGGCATGGCTGGACCTGGCCACCGCCCAGGCATCGCTCGAGCGATGGAACGACGCCGAGCAGACCATGCTGCGGATGCTCGACCTGTTTCCGGACGATCCGGCCGGCACGTGGAATCTTGGAGCGGTCCTGGCGAACCAGGGCCGGCCCGAGGAGGCCGCGACGTGGTGGCACCGAACGATGGAGTCTGCGGACACGGCCCTCGCCGCACAGGCACGACGAGCCCTGGCTTCCCTGACCCGCCCTTGACCGCACGGGCGACATATCGGAATGCGGGGCTTCTGCTGTCGGTCCTCGCCCTGTGGGCGACTGCGCTTCCGGCCGCGGGGCAGATCATCTCGCCGGGAAAGCTCAGCGAGGCCCACCGGAATCTGGAGGGGATCGCCAACTGCACGCGGTGCCACGAACTCGGTGAACGGGGGATTGCGCGCCAGAAATGTCTCTCGTGCCACGAGCCCCTGGCCGTGCGCATCCAGGCCGGACGGGGTCTCCATGGCCGCTCGGAGTCCACGGAGTGCGGGGACTGCCACGCGGAGCACCTGGGATTGGAGGCCCGGATCGTGCGGTTCGACACCACCCGGTTCGACCATCGGGATACGGGCTGGGACCTGGTCTCGGCGCACAGGTCCACCGCCTGCCGTTCGTGTCACAAGCCGTCCTTCATCGCAGATCCTCTGGTGCTCCGGACCAAGGCGCCGGTCGGAGCGACGGGCCGGACCTTCCTGGGGCTCGATGCGAGGTGCGAGGGGTGTCATGAGCCCGACAACCCGCATGGGACCCAGTTCGCCGACCCCGACTGCTCCCGGTGCCACTCGGAGTCCGGGTGGAAGGAGGCCTCCCGGTTCGACCACGCCGGTTCGCGTTTCCCCCTGACGGGGCGTCATCGGGTTGTTTCCTGCGCGTCGTGCCATGCCGCCACGACGACGACGGCCGATCCGGGCTCGCTTCGGTACGCCGGAGTTCCCTTCTCCACGTGCGCGTCCTGTCATCGGGACCCGCACACGGGCCGGATGGGCGCGCGATGCGCTGACTGTCACGTCACGGAGGGCTGGTCGAGCCTGGTCGGGGGCACGTTCGGCACGGCCGCCGAGCACGCCCGAACGGGATTCGTCCTGGAGGGGGCCCATGCAGCGGCCTCCTGTTCGTCATGCCATGCCCGCGGAGCTTCGTCATCCTCCACGGTCCGGCTTCGATTCGCGGCCGGTTCGACGAGGCGACGCTTCCCCGTTCCGGCTC
>JAHEEH010000342.1:2365-3302 GCA_024640835.1 Bacteroidota bacterium | reverse complement strand
CGAGAGGATCATGCCGGTGCGCTGATCGGGGCGGACGTGGAAGCGCCAGTTCTGCCACTCGACTTCGTAGCCCTCGCGCCCGAAGCCGGGTCCGAAAGGCTGTTCGACGGCTATCGGGCCCGGGACGCTGCGGGGAGCACCCAGGGAGGCAGGGTCGTAATCGGCCGAGACGGTCGGTACCGGCACGATCCCCTCGTCGACGACACGGAGCACGGTGCGCTCATGCATGTCGACGACGACCGTCAACCCTTCGATCTGTCGGGTCCACGAATTCCGCACTCCGCGCGGGTCGTCACAGTTGACATGGGCGACTCGCCGGTCTCTCTGCTCCTCGGTGTCGAAGTACCCGGGGGGACCGGCCCAGCAGTCGACGAACGTGAGGTCCTCGTAACCGCGCCGGCGCATGGCTTCGACGAACTCCTCGTTCGCCTTTACCACGTCCGTGATGGCACCGAACTCCGAGCCCAGCCAGTTGGGCTGGATATCCGGGCGCTCGGTCCATGAAGACAGACGGCGCTCCACGAGATCGACCGTCGTCTCGTAGGTGTCGGGCCCCTGGCGGACCAGGGCGTAGGCGGATCGCGGCACGGCTCCGCCCGGTCTCCACTGGCGGACCACGTCTTTGGCCGGCTCCTGCAGGTTCACCATCGAGAAACGGGTGTCCGCATCGAGGTGGCCTGCCGCCTGAAGGACCTCCAGGACCGTCCAGTATTCCTGCCACGTAAGGGGATTCAGCGGGTGGTCGACCGGCTGCGCGTGCAGGAATGCCGGAGCGGCGAGTAGCGCGCAGAACAGGACCGAGAATCTTTTCATGAGTTCAACCTCGGGCAGGAGGGTTGACGGAGGGGGATACGAACTGAGCCCCACGGCGCGATCGGAACGGGGTTTGTAGGGGAATACCCTACGATCGCGTAAGTGTACTGCCCGTACGGTGAAT
>JAHEEH010000342.1:0-2355 GCA_024640835.1 Bacteroidota bacterium | reverse complement strand
CACCCCACGAATGGCCGGCGAAACCCCGCGACGCTACTGCAACTGCGCCAGCAGCGCCGGTACCTGGAAGTAGATCCGCGCCGACCTGATCTGATCGTTCCCCACCTCGTACACGACACAGAGGGGCACGCGGACGTGCTTTCCCGTGGCCGGAATTCCGGCGAACTCCCCGATGTGCGTCCCGACGAAGTCCGCCTCGAGAACGGCCCGATTGCCGTCGGCGAGTATCGTCTTGACCTCCGCGTCGGCATCAAACACGACATGGTAGATGCCGTGGAGCATGTCCAGCACCTCGTTCGGACCAGAGTGGACCTCGCCGGTCGCCATGTTGGTGAACACGACGTCGTCCGCAAGTGCGCTCCGGTCCTGGTGCTTGGACTCCAGGTACCTCGTGACTACCGACCTGGTCGCGTCTGCATCGCTGCTCGTATACATGGGTGATCCTCCCTGGTGATTTTCGCAAGCGGACGGTACTCCCGGACGCTCGCTCGAATGAGACCGCGCTCGTGATGATGCGCGTCCGCCGGTGGCGGTGTGACTGGGCTGGGTGCGAGAACGGTACGGATCGCGCGTGGCGGGGTCAACCGCTGCGTGCGTTCCGGTGTGCTCCCGAGGTGGCAAGTTCGGTACCTTCCTGCCGCTGACCGATCACCGGCCGGCACCGGATGACCAAACAAGGAAGGGCATCTCACGATGGGTTCAATCGCGCTCCTGCTCGCTCTCCTCGTCGCTCCGTGCGGGTCCCGGCCGACAGGGACGGCGCCCAGTCACTTCGTGTTCTTCGCGCGCGATCACGAACGTATGCTCGACTCGACCTTTCTCGCTCACCCGCGGATCGCCGGCGCGCAATTGACCTACACGTGGCGGGAACTCGAGCCGGAGCGCGACCGGTATGATTTTGCCCCGATTCGCGAGCGGTTGGCCATCCTGCGGCGACACGGGAAGGCCCTTTTCCTCCAGATCTCGGACGTGACGTTCTCGGAGCGTCTTCCCGTCCCCGACTATCTGCTCGCCGATTCGGTCTTTCACGGAGGCGCCGCACGGAAGTACGAGGGAGACGACGGGGCCTTCGACGGTTGGGTGGCCCGTCGGTGGGATCCGGCCGTGCGCGCGCGCTTCGCACGCCTGTTGGGCGCGCTGGCCCGGGAATTCGACGGAGAGATCGAGGGGATCAACCTGCCGGAGACGGCCATCGGATTCGAGAGCACGAAGTACCATCCTCCGGGCTTCACGTTCGACGCCTATGCGGAGGGCGTGCGGGAGACGATGGCGGCCGCCCGTCGGGCATTCGATCGATCGTGCGTGATCGTGTATGCCAATTTCATGCCCGGTGACGGGCGCCAGCCGAACGGACGGCAGTTCCTGCGCGGGATCTACGAGTTCGCCGCGCGGATAGGCGTCGGTGTGGGCGGTTCCGATTTCCTGCCGTTCCGCGAGGGCCAGCAGCGGAACAGCCTGCCGCTCATCGCCTCCCGGGGACCGGACGTGATCGCCGGTCTCGCCGTGCAGGACGGGAATCTCGCCGAGATGGACCCGACTACGAACCAGCCCGTCACGGTGGATGCGCTGTACCGCTACGCCGTGGATCGCCTGCGGCTGGACTACATCTTCTGGGGCTCGGAGGAGCCATACCTGTCGCGGGACGTCCTTCCGTATCTGGACGGACTTGCACGGTAGCAAGGGGTTCGGCAGCACCGGCGTCCGACCGGGATCCGCCGGTCTCTTCACTTCTGGACCGAGACGGGTCTCGTGATCTGCTAGGGTGCGCGTGGGCGAGGAAACGAGCCAGCGCTTACACTGGAAGGTCGAAGGCTCAGGCTTCGCCCATGATCGGCTCCACGCTGTCCCACTACACGATCGTCTCCGAGCTCGGACGCGGAGGGATGGGAGCCGTATACAGGGCGGTGGACGATCGCCTGGGCCGTGACGCGGCGCTGAAGGTCCTTCACGCATCGGTGCTCTCCAACCCGAAGGACCGCGCGCGCTTCTACCGCGAGGGACGCGCCGCCGCGTCGCTCACGCATCCGCACATCGCCGTCGTCTACGAGATCGACGAAGCCGTGCCCGGGGACTCCCCCGGCGAGGAGCCCCGCCCTTTCATCGCGATGGAATTCATCGAGGGTGAGTCCCTCGACGAGCGCATCGATCGGGGGCCCCTGCCACTGGAGGATGCGGTGGCCATCGCCGTCGGAATCGCCTCCGGCCTGGACGCCGCCCATGAGCGTGACATCGTGCACCGGGACATCAAGGCGTCGAACGTGATGTTGGCGCAGCGCGGTGAAGCCAAGATCGTGGACTTCGGCCTGGCGCAGACGACGGCCTCCACCCGGCTGACGGTGGAGGGCACGATGCTCG
>JAHEEH010000341.1 GCA_024640835.1 Bacteroidota bacterium | reverse complement strand
CTCGCAGGAGAGGACAACCTGGTCCGGGTGCGAGTCGTGGACACCGGCGGCGGTGTGGATGAGGTAAGTCTGCATCTGCGACCGGCCGGAAGTAGCGGGGACTTCTATTCAGTCGAGCTGAATGATCCGGACCAGGATGAATGGTGGAGTGCCGATGTTCCAGGCATCCTCTTCACCGCCGCCGGCATCGAGTACTTCGTCACGACCCGCAACGAAGGTGGTGTGGTTCTGCGCGAGCCGCTTGACGACCTGTCGTTCTTCTCCGTCCCCGGCCACACGAGTGAGAGCCTGATCCACACCGTCGTACCGGGAGACGCCGCCGAGGCCTACCGCATCTACGGCCTGCCGCTCTGGCCCGACTCGACCGATACCCGGGGGCTCTTCGAATCGAGCTTCGGGCGCTTCGAGCCCTCAAGGTGGCGCCTCTTCACGGCGGCCGACGGCACCGGGGAATACGACCCCGCCGAGCCACTCGAGTTTATACCAGGCCAGGGCTTCTGGCTGCTCTCCAAGGACCCGGGACGTGTCCTTCGCACCGGCCCCGGCACGAGCGCCTCCTCCGGCGCGCCCTTTGAGATCCGCCTCGAGCGCGGCTGGAACCTCGTCGCCAATCCGTTTCCCTTCCCGGTACCCGAGAGAGGGCTCTCGATGAAGAGCGGCCGGGGGGTGCGGGCTCACCGCTACGACGGCGCCTGGTCGGCGGTCGACGGCAACGGATGGGTAGAGACGTTCGAGGGGATGGTCGTCTACGGCGACAAGATCGATACCCTCCAGGTCCGGGCGCCCGGCATCGCCACCAGCGAGTTCTTCACCCCGCAACCTCCGGCCGGCAAGACCGCCGGTACGGCCTGGCAGGTGTCGGTTTCGGCCACGAAGGGCAAGGCCCGGGACACGGACACCGTGATCGGAGTGGACGCGCGAGCGAGCGATGCCTTCGACCGCTACGACCACCTCGAGCCTCCCCGCATCGGGGACTACGTCGGACTCGCCCTCCGGCACCCCGATCCGGCCGCGCCGCAGCGTCTGGCCTCGGCGGACCTCAGGGCTACGGCCATGGGCCAGACCTGGACCCTCGAGGTCACGTCCGCCACACCCGGCCGGGTGGAGCTCCGCTTCGAGGGGCTGGGCGACCTTCCGGACGGCACGCGGCTCGTCCTCGTCGATCCGGCGACCGGCATCGAGCAGGACCTCGCACGTGCGCCCTCCTACGTCGTGGCCTCGGACGGACCGGTGTCCCGCACGCTGCTGGTCGAAGCCCGGAGCGGAGACGCGCCGGAAGAAACGCCTCCGACCGCCTTCGCCCTCCACGACGCCTTCCCCAATCCCTCGGCCGGCGCGACCACGCTGGCCTACGATGTGCCGACCGATGCCCGCGTGCGGCTCGAAGTATTCGATGTTCTCGGCCGAAGTGTGGCTCTTCTGGTCGATCAGCGGCGCGCGGCCGGTCGGCACTCCCTGGTCTGGGATGCAACGTCCCGGGCCAGCGGGCTCTACCTGGTCCGGCTCTCCGGGTCCGGGCGGACGGTGACCCGCAGCATCCTGATCCGGAGATAGCATGACACGTCGGCTCCCCATAGCGCAGCGGTGCCTGATGTTGGCCATCGGCGCCAGTCTCCTCGCGCCGACGGCCTCTGCCCAGACTCTCCTCCGCTCCGTCGGCTTCGGGCCGTTCCAGGACGGCGACCGCTTCGGGGAGTCCGTGGCGGCCATCGGCGATATCCATGAGGACGGTGGATTCTGGTTTGCCGTCGGCGTACCGGGCTGCGACTGGGGATGGGACGAGATGGGATGCGTCGTCTTCCTGAAATGGGACCCGGCGACCGACACCTGGGAGCGGTTTGCCAATGCGGGGATCAGAAACCGCCAGGATACGGACGGCCCGCACCACACCGGGACCTACATGCGAACGCTGGGGCCTGCGACGGACCGACCGGGGTTCTACACGTATCTGGTGGCCTGGAACGGAGGCCTCTTCCTGGATCACGTATCAACGCTCGAGAACCGGAAGGGTAAGGACTTCATGGCGGGAGACTACGACGGGTTTCCTACCGTCTCACTCTTCGGACTTCATGGAGCGGCGGGGCTTGGCGATCTGGACGGCAATGGTACCGTGGACTTCGCCGTGCGCTACAGGTCCAACCTCAAGACGTACTACGGCTCGGCAGGGACGTACGGGACGTATGATATTGCGCAGACGGTACCCTGGAGCATTTCCGAGCTCGGGGAGGGTTTTGACTCGGGAACGATTTCGGCTGCCGGAGACCTGGACAGTGACGGCGTCAGCGATCTCGTGATCGGCGGCGAAGGACGGCTTGCGGTGGCCTTCATGACGCCTGCGGGAACGCCCCGGGAAATCAAGGTCCTGACTCCCGAAACCGGTCAGATCCCGGCGGGTATTGCCGCGGAACCGGGCTTCGGCGACGTCCTCTCGCCGGCCGGTGACGTCGACGGCGACGGCACGGACGACCTCTGGGTCGGGCTGCCAGCGGCGAGGGGCGGAGCCGGATCCATCGTGCTCTTCTTCCTCAACCCAGAGGGAAGCGTTAGGGATCACGTCCGGTACGACGGTCCGGGGAAGCCCGGCGACGCCTTCGGAGCGTCGATCGCGAGCCTCGACGACCTGGATCATGACGGCACCATGGAGATCGTGGTCGGCAGCCCGGGTGCTGACAGTGACGGAGGGGACGCGGGTGCCGTGTATGTCCTTTCCGTATCGGCCCGGGGGACATTGATCCCCCTCAAGCGCGTCGACAACGACTCGCCGGCCGTGGAGGGATTCGATGTGCGGCCGATTCCGACGCACATCATTCCCGACTTCGACGGGGATGGGATCGACGACTACCTGGCGTCAGCCCATGCCGGATTCGGACGGCAGACCCTGCCGGACTTCGGAGATATCGCGATCCACCTTGCCAGGGCGGATGGAACGATAGGCGAACGACTGCCTGTCAAAGGTACAGATATCCGGGCGGACCGGGCGGCCACTCACATCCTGGGAGGAGCGGCCCCCGTGGCGGACATGAACGGGGACGGTCGTGTCGAGCTTTTTCTGAGTATGCCGGATGAAAAAGATCCGTACTGGCCTGGTGGGTTCTACACCGGGAGGTCGCTCGTCTCTCTGGACTCGACCGGAAGGGTCGAGCGTATGGTGGACCCTGACGGGGAATTCCGCGCACCCTTCGCAGTGATACCTGATGTGTCCGGAGACGGTCGTCCGGATTTCTTCTCGGCCACTGGCGGCCTCAATTTCCAGGTGAGATACTACGCGTTCGATTCGAGTTTCAGGATTCAGACCTGGTTCTCG
>JAHEEH010000340.1 GCA_024640835.1 Bacteroidota bacterium | reverse complement strand
GCCCGCCCACACCGGGACCGGTACCTGGTCTACCTGGTCGGAAACGACACGGCAGGCCAGCTCGTGGCCCAGAGGCTGGCCCCGGACGGGATGTCCGTGACCGGCGTGCCGGTGGATCTTTCGACCGTGACGATGGACAACTGGTATTTCGGCCTGGGTAGCGACGACACCTTCTTCATGATCGATCGCGAGGGCGGTGGCACGGAGGGGGGCGAGCGCCTCTCGATCCTGGATCCGGAGACGAAGGCGGAATCGATGCTGCCGTTTCCCGAGGCCAACTACGATCGCCTGGTCGTGTCGCCCGACGGTCGCCGCGTCGCCGTCGAGCGCATCGCGGATTCGGGACCGAACGCGGGCCGGAACGTGTTCGTGTTCGACCTGGACACGGGCACGGAGCAGCGGCTCACGTATGCCGTCCCCTACAACCAGGCCCCCGTCTGGACCCGCTCCGGACGGATCGTGTTCGCCGGCGGCCCCGACGGGTCGCGGCCGGACATCTACGTGAAGAACGCCGACGGTACCGGTGCCGAAACCGTGCTCGTGGAGAATGGCCATTTTCCGTCCGTCTCGGCAGACGAAAGCTGGCTGGCGTTTCGACGGAACGCCAAGCTGTATGCCATGGACATGGCGAACGGCACCGTGGTTGCGATCGACACCTCGGCAGGCCGCCACGGGGACGCCGTGATCAGCCCGAACGGGCGCTATGTCGCCTATACGACGGACCCGCAGGCCTCCGCCAACACGGTATCGGGAGATCAGCGTCTCTTCGTGCGCTCCTTTCCCGATCCGGAGCGGCAATACGTCCAGGTGGTGCAGGGTCCGGCGGACGATCCGGTCTGGTCACCGGACGGGCAGTACCTCTATTACCGGGATCAGGGTCGGGTCTACCGGGTCCGCGTGCAGACGGACGGCGTCTTCCGCACCCTGGCCAATCCCGAGCACCTGGCGACGTACGCCTCGAACACCCCGCGCATTTCGGTCGATCCGGCCTCCGGAAAGCTGGTCGTGATGCGACCCGGGTCGGGGGGGGAGGGTTCGGTCGCGCCCCGCGTGCACGTCATCCTGTCCTTCTCGCGGTTCATCGAGGACCTGATGAGCGACGCGGATTCCGGATCCTGATCGCGGCGCCCCCATGACTGCTCCCACCGTGCTCGACGAGCCGTATGCCCTGACGGCGGAACAGGTCGCCTTCTACCGTGCGCATGCATGGATCAGGCTGGGGCAGGTCCTTCCGGTCGAGACGGTAGCCCATTTCGACGAGGTCATCACGGGCGACGTCCTTCGCCTGAACCGGGAGAATCGACCCCTCGACGAGCGGGACACGTACGGGAAGGCGTTTCTCCAGGTCATGAACCTCTGGCGGGTGTCGGACGAGGCACGGCGGCTTGTCTTCAGCAAACGCCTGGCGGGCATCGCGGCGGCCCTGATGGAGGTCGATGGCGTGAGGCTGTACCACGACCAGGCGCTGTACAAGGAGCCGGGTGGAGGGCACACGCCGTGGCACGCCGACCAGTATTACTGGCCGCTCGCGAGTGACCGTGCCGTCACGCTTTGGCTGCCCCTGCAGGAGACGAGCCTCGACATGGGGCCGCTGGAGTTCAGCGAGGGCAGCCACCGTCTGGGCGCCGGCCGCGATCTGGCCATCAGCGACGAGAGCGAGCACGCGATCGATCGACTGCTTTCGGACGGACGGTACCGCCACGTGGTCGAACCGTTCAGCCTCGGAGAGGCGAGCTTCCATGCAGGCTGGCTGTACCACCGGGCCGGACCGAACACGACGTCGACGCCGCGCCGGGTCATGACCGTGATCTACATGGATGCCGCCATGCGTCTGGCGGCACCGGCCAACGAAAACCAGCGACTGGACCGGGACACCTGGTGCCCCGGCGCGCAGGTCGGCGAGGTGATCGATTCGCCGCTGAACCCGGTGCTCTGGCCCTGAGGGCCGGAGGACTCAGTAGCCCAGCCCGAATCCGAACGGAAACAGCGGGTCGTAATCCGCGTCCCCCTCGTTGACGGGCTCCTGCGCTGCGGAGCGCGGCCACGAGAACGCGAGCATGCCGGTCGGGGCGTAGTCCCCGAAGAGGACGTCGGTCACGCCGTTGCCCTCCGTGCCGGGAAGCCACGCGGCGACCAGGGCGTCGCTCGCATCCAGGACGTCGCCCAGAACGACCGGGCGGCCGGACAGCACGACCGTGACCACCGGTACTCCGGCCGCCTTGGCGGCGGCAACCGCGCGTTGATCCGCGTCGCTCAGGGTCAGGTCCAGGTCGTCGCCCATCATCTCGGCATACGGGTGTTCGCCCACCACCACCACGGCCACGTCGGCTCCTTCGGCTCCCGAACCGTCAGCCGAGAAGGTGACCTCGGTGTCCTCGGCAACCGCGGCGCGGATGCCGTCGAGGATGGTCGTCCCCTCGGTGATCGGACCCATGCCACCCTGCCACTCGATCGTCCAGCCGCCGCACTGCATGCCGACGTCATCCGCGCCGGTGCCGGCGACATGGATGCGGGCCGGGCCCTTGACGAGCGGGAGGACGCTGCCTTCGTTCTTCAGAAGCACGACGGATTCGCGCACCGCCTGCCGGGCGACGGCCCGGTGGGCCGCCGAGCCGAATCCGGCCTCCAGGGCCGGGTCGGCCGTCGGAGACCAGTCCTCGTCGAAGAGGCCCGCCGCGAACTTGACGCGCAGGATGCGGCGCACCGCGTCATCGATCCGCTCCATGGGAATGGCGCCCTCCTCGACGAGTGCCTTCGTCGTCTCGAAGAACTCCACGTACCGGTCGGGCACCATCACCATGTCCATGCCGGCGTTGATGGACTGTTCGATGTCCTGGCGGTAGTCACCGGGAAGCTGATCGATGGCCCGGTAGTCCGAGATCAGGAAACCCTCGAAGCCGAGCTCTTCCTTGAGAATCTCGGTCAGGAGGCGCCGGCTTCCCGACACCTTTTCCCCGTTCCAGCTCGAGTACGACGGCATGATGGTGGCGACGCCGGCCTCGATGGCCGGAATGTAGCCGTCGATGTGAAGGCGGCGGAATTCCTCTTCCGACAACTGCGTATCGCCCTGGTCCAGCAGGCGCATCTCGCCACGCGGAAGCCCGGTCCCGAGGCTCGTGCCGCCGTCTCCCGCGAAATGCTTGGCGCACGCAACGATACGGAGCGGGTCGGACAGGTCGGTTCCCTGGAATCCCCTGACGGCTGCCGCGCCCAGTTCGGCCACCACCTCTGGGCTCTCCGAGAAGCCCTCGTACGTGCGTCCCCAGCGGTCGTCGCGTGGCACGGCCACGCAGGGAGCGAAGGTCCA
>JAHEEH010000339.1 GCA_024640835.1 Bacteroidota bacterium | reverse complement strand
GAGCCCCGGCATGGGCGCGTGCAGCTCGGAGAGTTTCGACCGTTTCCCGTCTTCCATGCCGAGCGCCTGCAGCACGAGCGCGCGGCGGTCCCGGACGGTCAGGTCACGGGTGCCGTGCCGTGTCCGGAGGCGCAGGGTGCCGTTCGAACGACCCTCGAGCGACAGGCTGATCGATCGTCCCTGGACGAGGGCGGAATACCGACCCTCCCCGATCCGGTGAAGCGTAGCCTGAACCGGTTCCCCGTCCTGATACAACGTCCCGCCGTCCCACTCGAACTGCAGGGTCCGTCCGTCGATTTCCACGTGATAGGATTCCCGATGCATTCGCGCGGCGCAGGTGATGGTGTCCCTGTAGACGCTCGGACGAATATACGCCCCGTTCCCGCCATTCGTCGGAGATGCAACCGGTGTGGCCGGATACGAGTAGGAGCGCTGCACTCTGACGTCCGATCATGCGCCTCAAGCATCTCCTGATCCTGTTCCTCGGGCTCACGGCCGGCCACGCCGCGGCGCAGCCGTCCGGTCCCTTCACCCGGGTGATGGACACGGCACGTGACGGCCGGTGGCAGGAGCTTCCCCTGGGGGAGATCGTGCAGCGGGTCGGCACGGAGTTCCTGGGATTTCCGTACGAAGGCGGCCTTCTGGACCGCTCGGCTCACGAGGATCTCTTCACGGGTCTCGACCAGTTCGATTGCGTGTTGTTCGTGGAAAGCGCTCTTGCCCTCGCGCGGGGCATCGCAGCAGACGAGTACGACTTCGAGTCGTTCGCCCGCCGGATCGAAGAACAACGCTACAGGTCGGGCGTGCGGGACGGATACTGCAGCCGGCTGCACTACTTCACGGAATGGATTCTGGATAACGAGCGCCGCGGCACGGTCCGCGACATCACGCAGGAGATCGGCGGCGAGCTCCTGCCGAAGCGTCTGGATTTCATGACGAGCCACCGGGGCAGCTATCCTCTGCTGGCCGACGACAGCCTGTATTCCGGCATCGTGGACATGGAGCGCCGGCTCGCGGATCATCCGATCTGGTTCGTGCCGGAAGCGCGGATCCGTTCCGTCTACGACCGGCTCCTCGCGGGCGACATCGTGGCATTCGTTACGCGCGTGGAGGGCCTGGACGTCTCCCACACGGGCCTCGTGTATGACGCGGGAGACGGGAAACGAGGCGTGCTGCATGCATCCCTGGAACGCGGCGTGATCGTTTCGCCGGATCTTCAGTCCTACGTCGAGGGCAACCGTTCCCAGGTGGGAATCGTCGTGGCACGCCCCGTGGACCATCGGGAGACCGGGCGATGACGTCCTCGCCTGCACACGCCATCCGCCGCATCGGCATCTACACGAGCGGCGGCGACGCTCCCGGGATGAATGCGTGCGTGCGATCGGCCGTGCGATCGGCACTGGCCTACGACCTGGAGGTCGTGGGTATTCGTCGCGGCTACCAGGGGATGATCGAGGGGGACCTGGTGGAGATGGACGCCAAGTCGGTCTCGAACATCCTTCAGAAGGGCGGCACCGTGCTGAAGAGCGCCCGGTCAACCGAGTTCCGGACCGTGGAGGGCCGAGCGCGCGCCGCGGAGAACCTGCGGAAGGCCGGCATCGACGGGCTGGTTGCGATCGGCGGCGACGGCACGCTCCGCGGGGCCTCGGTGTTCTACGACGAGCACCAGGTTCCACTGGTGGGCTGCCCGGGAACGATCGATAATGACCTGTTCGGAACCGACGAGACCATCGGATACGACACGGCCCTGAATACGGCGATCGAGAACATAGACCGGATCCGGGATACGGCCGACGCGCACGATCGTCTGTTCCTCATCGAGGTCATGGGTCGAGACTCCGGATTCATCGCCCTCAACTGCGGGATCGGTGGAGGAGCGGAGCTTGTACTGATCCCGGAGCAGCTGACCGACATGGACGAGGTGAAACGCCAGATCCTGTCCCAGATGACCGGTCAGACCCGGTCCTCCATCGTGGTGGTCGCGGAGGGAGACGAACTCGGAGGCGCCTCGATCATCTCGGATGCGCTGAGGGGAGACCCGGCTTTCGCCCACATTGACCTGCGGGTCTGCATACTCGGTCACACGCAGCGTGGGGGATCTCCAACGGCTCGAGACCGCGTGCTGGCGTCAAGGCTCGGATCGGCGGCGGTGGATGCCCTCATGGAAGGGCATGCGAACGTGATGGTGGGCGTAGTGGAC
The DNA here is from genome assembly GCA_024640835.1 of Bacteroidota bacterium. Classification (GTDB taxonomy): domain Bacteria; phylum Bacteroidota; class Rhodothermia; order Rhodothermales; family UBA10348; genus JAHEEH01. Next base: position 1,118 of record JAHEEH010000339.1, on the reverse strand, counting down.
GGTGAGATCACGCTGACGCCGTCCAGAAACGTCTGGGGCCGGAAGAAGAGCATCGACTACGACCTGATCAAGCTCACCAATCTTCTCCGATGAACAAGGAGCCCAGGGCCGGGCGCCATTTCCCTCCGGCCGGCGAGTCGGACGGCAAGACGGAGCAGGTGGCGGCCATGTTCGACGCCATTGCTCCCCGGTACGACCTGCTGAACCGCGTCCTGAGCATGGGCACCGATCGGCGGTGGCGTCGGAAGGCCGTCCGTGTGCTGGGACGCCATCGCCCACGGCACGTGCTGGACGTAGCGACGGGCACCGGCGACCTGGCGGTGGAGGCCCTCTCCGTCGGGGCCGAGTCCGTCGTGGGTGTGGATATCGCAGAGAGAATGCTCGAGGTCGGTCGCCGGAAGATCGATCGACTGGGTCTGGCGGATCGTGTGACGCTGCGATATGGAGATGCGCTGCGGCTTCCTTTCGAAGACGCGACCTTCGACGCGGCGCTGGTTGCGTTCGGCGTCCGCAATTTCGAGAACCTGGAGTCCGGGCTCGCCGAGATCCACCGGGTGCTGCGTCCGGGAGGACTCCTGGTGGTCCTCGAGTTCAGCCGTCCGCGTCACTTCCCGGTGCGCCAGCTGTACGGGATGTACAGTCGCTTCGTTCTGCCGGCGATAGGGCGTCTGCTCTCCGGCGATTCGGGAGCATATCGATATCTTCCGGCCTCCATCAGGGTCTTTCCGGACGGGGAGGACTTTCTCGCCGTGATGCGCAACGCCGGGTATGATCACGCAGTAGACGAGCGCCTCACCTTCGGGGTGGCATCCATCTACACCGGCCAGGCGGGATCTACGGTCTAGAACCCATGGGTTCTTCGCCGCGGTACTTGACCATGCAGCACTCGTTCTTGCCGCCGCGGGTCCGGTATTCCACCAGGTCCATCAGTTGCCGCATGATGTGCACACCGAAGCCGCCCGTCTTCCGGTTTCTGGCGAACTGGACCAGGTCCGGCTCGCGGTAGACGGCCGGATCGAACGAGTCGCCCACATCCTGGATCCTGACCATGAAACGGTCCGGCTGGACGATCACCGACACGTCGATCGGACGCTCGCTTTCGCCCTTGTATGCATGCT
>JAHEEH010000338.1:1234-3333 GCA_024640835.1 Bacteroidota bacterium | reverse complement strand
CGATCGGCACCAACGACCTCACACAGTACACGCTCGCCGTGGATCGGGGCAATGACCTGGTCGCTGCACTCTTCCGGGATCTGCACCCGGCCGTCCTGCGCCTCGTCAGGAACACGATCGAAGCCGGAAAGAGGGCAGGCATACCGGTGAGCGTCTGTGGCGAGCTGGCCAACAATCTCCGCGCGGTTCCCATTCTTCTTGGCCTCGGCGTGGAGACGCTTTCCATGGCCCCGGTGTACCTGCCCGGTGTCAAGCGCGTTATCCGGGCCATGCGGCAGGACGAGGGGCGGGAGTTGGCGGAGGCCGCGCTCGAATCGTCCGATCCGGAGGAGCTTACGCGCAGGCTGGACCGGTGGCTGGAGGAGCACGCCTGCGGGGTGTCGTTTTTCCTCGAGGGGAATTCTCCCGAGGAGGATTGAGGCTCCTGCGGTTCGCACGGCGCCTGGGTCCACCCGGAGCGTGCGGAGCACCGGCCGTTGCCTGCGTTTTCCTGCTCTGCTGTGCTCCGCGTATCATGCCGTATCGATTTCGCCCGGACCCACGGTGACCGCCAGAGCCCGATCGATCAGAGCGTTCGTCGTTTCAGCGGCCATCCTGCTGCTGGGGGGACTGCTCGTGCCCGTGGCGTCCGCGCAGTACGGCTATCACTTCGGCCGCAACAAGATCCAGTACGACGATTTCGATTGGCGGATGCTCCAGACGGAGCACTTCGACATCTACTACTACCCGGAAATGCTGGACCTGGCCGAGCAGGGGGCCTGGTTCGCGGAAGAGGCCTACCGGGACATGCAGAACCGGTTCGTGTTCTCGCTCACGCACCGGGTGCCGCTCATCTTCTACTCGTCGAACCTGCATTTCAAGCAGACGAACACGACGCCCGGCTTCATTCCGGACGGGGTGGGGGGTTTCTTCGAGTTCCTGAAGGGGCGCGTGGTCATCCCGGCGAACGGCAACATTGCCCGGTTCCGTCGGGTCATCCGGCATGAGCTCGTGCACGTCTTCACGTACAACCGGCTCATTCGTACGATGCGGGACCACCGCAGCCCGGTGGATCGCTTCCTGCCCCTCTGGTTCACGGAGGGCCTGGCGGAATACTGGTCGGGGCCCCAGGATCACCAGCACGAGATGGTGGTGCGGGACGCGCTCTTCGCAAACCACCTGGTGCCCCTTCGCAACATCGATCGGATTTACGGCACGTTCAGCATGTACAAGCAGGGCGAGGCGATCTGCAGGTACATCGCGGACGTCTGGGGGGATGAGAAGCTCCTGGACCTGATCGACGGATTCTGGAAGAACCGGGATTTCCGGAAGGTGGTGGAGGCCACACTGTTCCTGCCCTACGACGACTTTGCGACGGGTTGGGAGCAGTGGATGCGGGCGCGGTACTACCCGGACCTGGAGTATACGGAGATGCCGTCGCTCATCGCCGACGCCGTCTCCTCCGGAGGCTTCAGTGCCAAGCCCGCGGTATACCCGCTCGCGGACGGTCGTCGACGCGTCTTCTTCGTCGGAAATCGAACGGGTTGGTCCAACCTGTACGCGGTGGACCTGGACTCGCTGTACCGTCCGCTCGGCAAGCCCCACGTGGTCCTGCAAGGCGGACGCCGCGACCGGTTCGAGGCCTTTCACCTCTTCGAATCGAGGATTTCCGTGTCGCGGGACGGCCACCTGGCCTTCGTGACGAAGAGCGGCGGCTCTGACGTGATCCACGTGTACGACGTGCGGGACGAGCGGGTGGATTCGACCCTCGCCTTCGAGGGCCTGGTCGCCGTGTACTCTCCCTCGTGGGCTCCCGACGGGAGGTCGCTGGCGTTCACGGCGATCGATCGCACCGGGTACAGCGACCTGTACCTCTTCGATCTGGACACGGCCACGCTCAAGCGGCTGACCGACGACGAGTACGACGACCAGGATCCGGCGTGGAGCCCCGACCGGCGCCGCATCGCCTTCGTTTCCGACCGTGCGGAAACGGGCCAGGACGGCTCGTACAACCTGTTCCTTTACGATCTCGCGACCGGCCGCATCGAGCATGTGACGCATGGCGACCGGATGGACGCCGCCCCGGCCTGGAGTCCGGACGGAAAGTGGTTGGCGTTCAC
>JAHEEH010000338.1:0-1224 GCA_024640835.1 Bacteroidota bacterium | reverse complement strand
ACGTCTCCGGGGAGCTTGGCCGGTCCCCGTCGACGGCGTCGCTGGATCCGGGCGGGTCGGTGCCGGTCCGTTCGAAGCGCTCCCTGCGACGGATCACGCGCCTGGCGGGCGCGTCGTACGATCCGGTGTGGACGGAGGACGACCACCTGGTATTCACCAGTTTCGAGGGCCTCTCGTTCGGCATCCGATCGCTGGATCGCGTGGACTCGCTGGTGGCCCATCCCGTCGAGGTCGACGAAGTGGACCTGTCCCGGACCGGTGAGCCGTGGGCCTGGCCGAGTCTCACCGAGGGAGCGGGCTACAAGGCCGCCCCGTACCGGAAACGCTTCAGGCTGGACCTGGCGCAGGGTGTCGTGAGCCAGAGCCCGGTGCTGGGCACGGTGGGAGGAGCGGTCCTGGCCTTCTCGGACATGATGGGAGACGACTACCTGTACCTCACGGTCTTCAACACGGCGAACAGTCAGCGTGAGCTGCTGCGCAGCCTGTCGTTCCAGGTGGCCCGCTACCAGCTGCACCGGCGCGCGAACATCGGATACGGCGTGTACCGGTTCGGCGGACTGCGGTATGACGTCACGGATCCGGACGCGCCCACGGGTTTCCCCCGGTTCTACGAGACCACGTATGGCGGATTCGGGGTCGTGAGCTATCCGGTCTCGCAATTCCAGCGGATCGAAGTCGGGACGTCCCTGAACTGGAACAACAAGGAGATCGCGGTCCGGAACATCGACCGCGACGCCCTGCTGCTGTCGAACGGGATCTCGTTCGTGCACGACAGCGCGCTCTACTGGTACAACGGACCGGTGGACGGATGGAGGGCCCGCCTGGACCTGGCCTATACGACCGACGTCCGCTACTCGAACGTCTCGTACTTCAGCGTGATGGCCGACGTGCGGAGGTACTGGCGCATCGCGCGCGGCGTCACCTTCGCTTCGTGGGCCATGGCGCGCGTGAATTCGGGTCGTGAGGCCAGGCTCTGGGTCATGGGTGGAAGCTGGGACCTGCGGGGATTCCGCTTCTTCGACGTGCGCGGCCAGAAGATGTGGTTCACGTCCCACGAGCTGCGCTTTCCGATTCTCGTCCAGCCTACGGTCACGCTCCCGGTGCTGGCCCCGTTCGGCGTCGCAAACCTGCGTGGAGCGCTGTTCTTCGATGCGGCGCACGCCTGGAACGACGACTACGATGACCGCCACCCCGAGATCTTCGCAGGAGAGACGATCGGCGCGG
>JAHEEH010000016.1 GCA_024640835.1 Bacteroidota bacterium | reverse complement strand
CACGAACACCTCGTTCTACGAGATCCGGGCCACCCGTTTCGGAACGGACTACGACTCGAATCCGGGGCGACTCCGTGATACGACGACCGTGGTCACGTTCGGCGGCGTGGGATTCGACGAGGGACCGTTCGGGTTCCAGCCCTACCCGTCCTTCGGCGTCGGCGGCATGCGCATGGGCGTCGGCATGTCGAACAGCAGGGACTCCTCCCGGACGGTCGCCTACAGCCTGAAGGCGGACTACACCAACCAGTTGAACCGGTACCTCGAGATCAAGACGGGAGCCGAGTTCAACCTGACCGACTCGGAAGTCAACTACGGGAACTTCGACATCTACCTGCCGGCCGGGAACTCGTGGTCCTACTGGGACCGCTCACCCACGCGGGGTGGCGCCTACGTCCAGGGCAAGCTGGATTTCCAGGGCATGATCGCGAACGTGGGCCTGCGCCTGGACTACTTCAAGGCGGGCGGCGAGTGGTACGTGATCGACGATCCGTTCACGCCGGCCCTGTCGGCGGCGCGCGCGGCGGGCCTGGATACGCTTCTTTCCCAGAGCCCGACGAAGTTCATCACGGCGCTGAGTCCGCGCCTGGCCGTCTCGTTCCCGATCACCTCCAGTTCCAAGCTGTTCTTCAATTACGGGCACTCCCGCTCGATGCCGGACCCGAACAACCTGTTCCTGCTCCGACCGAATACGTTTACGGGCCAGATCGTCCGGGTCGCCAACCCGAACAACCCGCTTCCGAAGACCGTGGACTACGAGATCGGGTTCGAGCAGGCGCTCCTGGACCAGTACCTGTTCAAGGTCGCGGGGTATTACAAGGACGTTGCACTCGAACCGGATCTCATCACCTACTCCAGCCGGGATGGGCAGACGAGCTACTCGACCACGGAGCCGAACAACTTCGCGGACATCCGTGGATTCGAGATCACGCTGTCCCGCATGCGCGGAAAGTGGCTCCAGGGGTTCGTGAACTACACCTACATGGTGGCTACGTCCGGGTATTTCGGTTTCTCCAGCATATCGCAGAACCGCACGGCGCAGCGGGAATACGAGGAAAGCGATGCGGTGCGTCGTGCGGCCTCGAGCCGTCCGGTTCCACAGCCGTACGCACGACTGAACCTGGACTTCCTGGTTCCCGCGGACTTCGGCCCCGAGTTCGCCGGCGGGCGCCCGCTCGGAGGGTGGCGCGCCAGCGTGATCACGACCTGGCAGGCGGGCGCCAAGTACACGTGGGCGGGTGGGGGATCGAAGCCCGGCGTGCTGAACAACACGCAGTTCCGGGACAACTGGAACGTGAATCTGCGTTTTGCGAAGAACTTCCAGGTCAGGGGGCGGCGCGCCCAGTTCTTCATCGACGTGTTCAACGTGTTCAATCGCCGGACCCTGACCTTCAACGGCTTCGTGGACGGCAACGACCAGAACGACTATCTCCGCTCGCTGCATCTGCCGGAATCCCCGGACTATCCGAACATACCGGGGGATGACCGGATCGGGGCCTACCGCAAGGACGGGGTCGATTACCAGCCCATGATCGGGATCACGTCCCGTGACGAGGTGGCCAGTCCCAAGACGCAGGCCATCTACTGGGAGTCGGAGAGCCGCGCGTATCTCGAGTACCGGGGAGGACAGTGGCAGGCCGTGGAAAAGGCCCGCCTGAACCAGTTGCTCGACGACAAGGCCTACATCGACATGCCCAACCAGGGCTTCCTCACGTTCCTCGACCCGAGGGATATCTACTGGGGCGTCCGCCTCACGTTCTGATGCCCGATGACTCCGAATCGTGACAAGACGCACCTCATGATTGCCATGAATATCCGACGTCTCGCGCTGACCGGCCTGGCGATCGCGGCCCTGGCGGCCGTGCAGCCTGCCCGGGCGCAGTTCGTGAACAAGTGGCTCTCGGCCGGATCGCTCCACAACTGGTACTCCGAGGTCGGAAGCGAAGTCGAGGTCCAGGGCTTTGTGGGTAACCAGCAGGACGGACTGCGCTGGCCGGGTATTTACCGGTACCGGGATGCCCAGGCGGCCAAGTCGCTCTGGATCGGCGCGAAGAACGTGACTGACGACTTCGGTACGTCCTGGCCGGTCCGCGTCGTCCATGCCGGTCCCCGCGTTCTGGGGTCGGGCGAGATGTTCCCGGTGCGCTTCGACATGGTCAGCCGCTTCGATCCGCCCCTCGTAACGGTGGACGGGGACCTGTCCGAGCCGGAAGCGTCGATGGCCAACGATCTCGTGGATCCTTCCATTCCGGCGGACCGCATGATCGTCAACGAGGTGAACACGCTTCTCGGCCTCACCATGGAGCGGCGGATCCTGCAGTTCAGCCAGGAATGGCACGACAACTACCACGTGATCGAGTACACGTTCACGAACACCGGAAACACGGACGCCGACCCGGCGATCGAACTGCCCAACCAGACCCTCGAGGACGTCGTCATCTTCCTGCAGTGGCGCTGGTCGGTGGCCGCGGAGTCCCGCTACGTGATCGGGAACGGCACGGGTTGGGGGATGAACGCGATGCTCGACACCCGGGGCGACGGGGTGAAGAACGATCCGCCGGAGGAGGGCGGAGACTTCCGGGCCCAGTTCGTCTGGCACGGCAAATTCCCGCAGTTCACCCTGTACGACAACGTGGGCGGGCCCATCCTGAAGAGTGCCCTGCCGGCCGTGCAGATCGCGTCGACGGATACGCTCGGGCGCCTGGGAGCCTCCCAGTTCGTGGGGGCGGTCACGCTGCACGCGGACGCATCGTCCACGAATACGGTAGACGACGTGACGCAGCCCTCGACGACGACCTGGATCGGCTCGGACGAGCCGTACCAGTCCCAGAACGATGCGTACAACCCGACGAAGATGGCCGTCGAGTACGGCCTCATGACGGCCGGGCACAAGGCGCCGCGGCATGCCGACGTGGTCGAGCCGACGGGTCTGGACGGCTGGCTGCATCCGACGGGTGATCCCGCGCTGACCACGCCGGGCGGCTACTCCAACACCCAGGGGTACGGTCCGTACACGCTCGCGCCCGGAGAGAGCGTCCGGTTCGTGATCGCGGAGGCCGCCGCCGGACTCAGCCGCGAGGCGAACGAGTCCATCGGACAGCAGTGGCAGGCGGCCGGAGCGGTTCCGGGTGCTGCTCTCACGTACGCGTTCAATGGGCAGTCGCATACGATGACCAAGAACGAGTGGGTGTTCACGAGCCGCGACTCCCTCTTCCAGACCTTCGCTCGGGCCAAGGCCAACTACGACACGGGGTACGAGGCGATGCCGCGCCCACCGCTTCCACCGTCGACGTTCGACGTGGCCGGCGGTGGCGACCGTGTCCTCCTGACGTGGACCACGTACCCGGACGCGGACCAGGACGGCTTCGAAATCTACCGGGCGCGTGGGCGGTACGACTCCACCTATACCCTCATCCACACGGCAGGAGCGGGGGACCGGACGTTCGATGACATCTCGCCCGTGCGTGGCATCGATTACTACTACTACATGGTCTCGACAAAGAATGGATCGGCCAACGACGGCGGTGCCCTGACCCCGCCGGGCCGGACGCTTCGCTCGAGCCGGTACTACACGCAGACGTACTCGCCGACCCGGCTCAAGCGGCCGCCCGTCCAGAACATCGCGTCGGACTCGCTCCGGATCGTGCCGAACCCGTACAAGCTGTCGGCCAACCAGAACATCCGTTTTCCGGACCGGATCGACAAGCTGGCCTTCTTCAACATCCCCGGGCAGTGCCGCATCGAGATCTATTCGGAGCTCGGAGAACTCGTGGACACGATAGACCACAGGGACGGATCGGGCGACGAATTCTGGGACCATACGACCTCGTCGCGCCAGATCGTGGTGTCCGGCGTCTACATCGCCGTGATCACCAACCTGGTCGAGGGCGAGTACTATGGCCAGCGAACCGTCAAGAAGTTCGTCATCATCCGCTGAGCCGCCGCCCGGTCCTGTCGACCGGCAAATGGTCCTACCAACCGCTTCCACCATGACGCGCATTCCGATTCGATCGCTGGCGGCCCTCGTGCTGGCCCTCGGCCTGATCGTCCGACCGGCCTCGGGGCAGCAGGAGAAGCTGGCCCAGACGGGCATGAAGTTCCTGAGCACGTCGCTCGACCCGCGTGCTGCCGCACTCGGCGATGCCGTGACGGCGGTCGACGGCGGCTCCGAGATGCTGTTCTACAATCCCGCCGGCATGGCCTCGCAGTCCACGTTCATGACGGCTGCTTTCGGCCAGTTGAACTGGATCGCCGACATCAATTACAACCAGGCGAGCCTGTCGCTGGCGCCCTCGGGGGGACGATACGGTGTCTTCGGGTTTTCCCTGGTGTCGGTGGATTACGGTGACCTGCAGGGAACCATCCGGTTCGACAATGACCAGGGGTTCCTGGACACGGGTAACTTCTCTCCATCGGCGATGGCCTTCGGGATCGGCTATGCCCGCTCCCTGACCGACCGTTTCGCGGTCGGAGGCCAGGTGAAGTTCGTGCACCAGGACCTGGGCTCGAACGTGCAGGATTTCGCCGTGGTCGATACGCCCATCGATGACGTGACCTACGTGACAGGGGGCGATACGCTCGGCTACCTGTCGGTCACCAACCGGAAGAACGTCACGGCCTTCGATTTCGGCGTCCTCTATCGGACCGGCTTCCACAGCCTGACCTTCGCCTTCAGTGCCCGCAATTTCTCGCAGGAAGTCAAGTACGTGGACGAGAGCTTCCAACTGCCGCTGACGCTCAAGATCGGGCTGTCGATGGACGTGCTGGACGTCACGGCCGCCGGGCAGGGCACCATGCATTCGCTCCGCGTTTCGGTGGACGCGGAGAATCCACGCGACTACTCCGAGCAGATCAAGGTCGGCGCGGAGTACACCTTTCTCGAGACCCTGTCGCTTCGGGCAGGATATGCATTCCCGACCGACGAACAGGGCATCAACCTGGGCGCCGGCGTCTTCAAGCGAGTGCGCGGGTTCGGCATCGGCGCCGACTATGCGTACACCGATTTCGGCGTGTTCTCCAAGGTCAACCGGTTTGCGATCCGGGTTTCCTTCTGAGGTCCGCACGGTACTCTCCCCATGATTCCCATGCTGCGTCTATCGGCTCCGACCCCATCGCGTCGCCCGTGGAAGCGGGCGGCAGCGGCGCTGCTCCCGCTCATGCTCGTCGCTGCCTGCGATACGGGTCCGGCGGAAAGCGTCTACGACCCGGATCGCCAGCCGCTTCCGGATCCCGTCATCACCGCCGTGGCGCCGACAGGCTCTGCGCTGGCCGGTGTGGACCAGGTGGTTCTTACCGGACAGAACTTCCGGACGGCTCCGTCGGACAACCTGGTCTACTTCGGCGACGATCGCGCGCAGGTGCTGTCCGCCAGCGCGACGGAGCTGGTCGTGCTCCCGAAGCCCGTACCTGCGGAATCGGTCGATATCCGGGTGGCGGTGGTCGGTGTGGAAGTGGGCTCGGAGAACTACTCCAACTCGTTCTCCTATCGTCTCAATCCGGCGTTTACCGCGTTCGGCAGCATAGGACAGGTCGAGGATCCGACGGCGATCGTAACCGACGACGCCGGGCTCATGTTCATGAGTCTCCTGTCGGGAGGGATTTCGGTCGGCCTCAAGACCCTGTCCACCGACGGGGTGCGAAGCGACTTTGCCGCGACGACCTTCCCGTGGCGGGCCCTGGCCCCTGGTCCGGATGGGCTGCTGTATGCCGCACGCGGAATACGGGCCCTGTTCCGGTTCGCGCAGGGTGGGTCGCAGCAGACCTTCGTCGCCCTGACGCCCAGCAGTCTCCGCCTGTCCGTGCTGACTTTCGATCCGGACGGCAACGCCTGGACTGCGGGCGACAACGCGGAGATCATCCGCATCGCGCCGGACAAGACGGACGCCCGTTTCGCGTTCGTGGCCAACGTAACGGCACTCAAGGTCCATGACGGCGCACTCTTCGCGGTGGCCGGGACGGCGGAGGGCTTCGCCGTCTGGCGCTTCCCGATGGACGCGAACAGCGATCTGGGCACCCCGACGAAGTATTTCGACATCGCGGCCGAACTGGGCGCGGAGGTTACGTCCGAGGCCCTCGCCTTCGATGCCGACGGAACGATGTACCTGGGCACGGATCGTTCGGAGCCCGTGGAACTTGTGTATCCGGGCGGTTCTCACGAAACTTACTACCCGGGCGTTCTCGTCCAGCCGCTGGACGGTACGACCCGGATTCCACCGACCCCGGTCCTGGACCTCGCATGGGGTCAGGACCCGTACCTGTACATGCTCCGGGAGCGGCCCTCCGGAGACATCGGGAAGAAAGCCCACGTGCTCGTTCGCATCGATACGAGAAAGAACGGAGCTCGATAGTCCTTTCGCAGCGGGGCTCGACGACGCTCGGTGCCAGTCTGCGGATTTCAAGTCATCACCACCACATCACTCACCACAACCACTGAAACATCATGCGTAAGCTGATACTGATCGCTGTCACTGCCCTGTTCCTGGTGCCCGCGGCCTCGGCCCAGCAGCAGTTCGCTTTCGAGGGGTACCTGGCCCCCGAGGCCAACACCCGTGATGGCCACGGGCTCGCCGTCGATCCGGACGGCAAGATCTGGTTCCAGTCGTACTACGCCACGGACAGCGTGCAGGTCAACGACATCGACGGGACGTACAAGGCGACCCGCGTCGTGCAGGTCTTCAATCCCGACGGATCCGTCGCCGATATCTCGCCCATCAAGTTCTACACCGAGAACGGCGTGAACGTGGACACCGTCGGTGGCGAGGTGGCTCTGGACGCGAACGGTCTCAAGATCTGGTCCGCCAACAGCGGCCGCGGTCTGAGGACGGATGGTGATGGCAACATCATCATTACGGCGTGGGCCTATACGTACCGGATCAACTACCAGACCGGCGCAGGGGAGGGGTACACGTACGCCGGCGCCGACGCGGGTCACTGCTCGGGTACGGCTCCGGCCGTGGCGACGGATCCGTCGAGCGGCCACGTGTTCCTCGGCTCGGTCTGCCCGGGACAGCCGGTCCTCGAGCTCGATGCCGATCTGAACCTTCTCGGCAACGCGATCGATGCGCCCTACGGGTATTCCCGTGCCTTCGAGGTGTCGCACGACGGCAACAAGATCTACTGGGGCGGCTACACCAACCGCGACATCATCCTTTACGAGCGTGCGGACGAGTTCTCCGCCTTCGATTCGATGGGCGTCGTGATCCCGGGCTTCTCGTCCGAGTCGTTCGTCTGGCAGCCCGGCACCGACTGGCTGTGGGCCTCGGCCGGCTCCTATCTGGACAGCCCGAACCTGGGACAGGGCACGGGTGTAACGTCGTGGGAGCCGCTGGCCTGGTACGGATTCGACGCTTCCGAGCTCGCGGTCGACGTGGTTCCCACGCCGAAGGCCGTTCTCATGTGGGAGCGCCCGGAGGCGTGCGCGACGACGCCGAGCGACGCGAACTGTGGCCGCCCCCGCGGCATCGGGTTCTCACCGGACGGGCAGACGGCGTACGTCACGGAGTTCGGAAAGGGATCGCCGAGCCTCCAGGTCCATTCGGCCGTGCCGGTGGCCATCGAGAAGCTGGACGACTCGATCCCGGATGCGTTCGTGCTGATGCCGGCGTATCCGAATCCGTTCAATCCGTCCGCGAACATCACGTTCATGCTCCACGAGACCGGGCGCGCCAGGCTGGCCGTCTACGACGTGACCGGGCGTGAGGTCGCGGTTCTGGCGGACGAGACCATGGCAGCCGGTACCTACCAGTACGGCTTCGACGCCACCGGCCTCAGCTCGGGCACGTACCTGTACCGGCTCGAGTTTGCCGGGCAGGTCGCTACCGGCCAGATGACGCTGGTCAAGTAGCCTCCGACCCGAGTGGATTGGAAAGGGCACCCGGCGCATGCCGGGTGCCCTTTTCTTCCTGCACGCCGCCCACCTCGCAACGCCCCGTCCGATGAAACGCGCACTCCGGATTCTCCTCTCGTTCCTCGTCTGCAGTTCCGCAGCCCTTCCGTCCGCGCGCGGGCAGGCCCTGCTGCCCAAGCACGAGTTCAGGGGAGCCTGGATCGCAACGGTGTCCAACCTGGACTGGCCCAGCTCCCGGGGACTGTCGACGGCGCAGCAGCAGGCCGAAATGATCGCGATGCTGGACGGACTGCAGGCGGCCGGCATCAACGTGGTCATGTTCCAGATCCGGCCGGAGTCGGATGCCCTGTACGAGTCGTCGCTCGAGCCCTGGTCGTACTTCCTCTCCGGAATGCAGGGGGTTGCGCCGAGTCCGTACTACGATCCGCTCACCTTCACGCTCGATGAGGCCCACAAGCGTGGCATCGAGGTCCATGCCTGGTTCAACCCGTACCGGGTCTGGATGTCCGCGCGAAATTACGTCCGCGATCCGTCGCACGTGCTGATCTCGAAACCGGACTGGATGCTCACGGTGAACAACACGATCACCGTGCTCGATCCGGGCATACCGGACGTACGCGCCTGGGTCATCGACGTCATTCGGGACGTGGTTTCGCGGTACGACGTGGACGGGATTCACTTCGACGACTACTTCTATCCGTATCCGCCGAACTCCGTCACGAACGAGGACTGGGGCACGTACGCGACCTACAAGGGCTCGTTCACCAACGTAGACATCTGGCGCACCTACAACGTGAACATGCTGGTCCGGGGAGTGTGGGAGATGATGCAGGCCGAGGCGCCGGACGTGAAGTTCGGCATCAGCCCCTTCGGCATCTGGAAGAGTGGCACGCCGCCCGGAGTGGTGGGACTGTCGGGAGCGACCGACCTGCACGCCGATGCGGTCAACTGGATGGCCCAGGGGTGGCTGGACTACCTGACGCCGCAACTGTACTGGGCCTTCGGCGGAAGCCAGGACTACGGCTCTCTCGCGCCCTGGTGGGCAGAACAGATGAACGGTCGGCACCTGTATCCCGGGCACGGTCTGTACCGGTCGGATCCGAGCACGTATTCCGGCACGCTGTTCTCATCGAGCGAAATCCCGAACCAGGTCCGGTTCAACCGCGACCATGACATCCCGGGAAGCGTGTTCTTCTGGGCGGAGAATATCACCGGGTACTGGTCCAAGGGCTTTGCCGACACCCTGAAGACGGACCTCTACAGGCACCAGGCGCTGACCCCGATCATGCCCTGGAAGGACCTGCGGTCCCCGGGCGCACCGACCGACCTTCTGGCCAGCAACGTGGAGACCGAGGTGACCCTGTCGTGGACACCCCCGGTGCCGGACGGATGGTCCGTGGCTCCGCGGTTCTACTCGGTGTATCGATTCCACGGCGTCGGAGAGCCCGACTGGCAGGCGGTGGTCTCGGACCCCGCGAACCTGGTCGCCGTCACGGGGGATACGACCTGGGTGGATCATCCCGGGGATTCGGACGATCCTTACTGGTACGCGGTGCACGCCGTCTCCGCCAACTCCGTGGAAAGCGACACGGCGCCCGCGGCGTCCGTTCTCGCCACGGGCATCGAAACCGATCTTCCCGTCGCCTTCCGGATGGATGCGGCGTTCCCGAACCCGTTCCGGGGCTCGACCACGGTGCGGTACGGGCTTCCGCGTGCCGGCAGCGTGACGATCGCGGTCCATGACGCCCTCGGGCGACAGGTCGCTCTTCTCGTGGACGAGGCCGTTCAGCCGTCCGCCGAATACGAGGTGTCCTGGGACGCGGCGGCGTCTGGCGTTTCGACAGGGACGTATTTCGTCGTCATGCGGTTCGATGCCCAGGTCAGGAGTCGCCCCGTCGCGTTCGTCCGTTGAGCGGGAACACGCGCCGTCCATCGGTCAGAACGGGATACGAACCCCCACATTCGGCTCGAATCGGCGTTGCGCGAGGTACCGCCGTCCCCGGGTGTCATCGGTCAGTCGTTCGTACGTGTAGCGCGCCACGGCGTGGACCCAGAGCGAACCCCAGAACCGGTATTCCGTGCTGAAGGTCAGCGTGGCCTCGGATCCGAGCGGCCCGAAGGCGGACCAGATGCTCGTGAGGCCGCCCCGATCCTGTGCCAGGCTCAATCGGAATCGCCGCGCGCGCACGTGCAGGCGGACATGGAGGGTAGACAGGTGCTGGTCGCCGTAATGTCGCCGAAACGCCATCCAGAGCTCGAATCGCTCGAACAGGTGCACGCGGCCTTCCATGAGAACACTGGTGGCTCCGTGGACCTCCGGGAGCGGCACGCCGATCGCCTCGACAAGGTCGCTGTCGACGATGCGTGACCGCAGGTTGGAGACCGGGTAGAAGGCTCCGAAATATCCTGGCACGAACTGGTCCGTTCCGTAGTGAACGGCGAGACGGGCGTACAGGCGGGCGAAATCGATGAAGTTGTCGGCTTCCAGGTCCCCCCCGAACAGCAGACCCTCGCCGTAGTTCGTGAACCGGGCGTACGAGACGAAGGGAAACAGCGCAAATGCGCCGGAGCGCACGACCTCCAGGCGCACGTCGGCCTCCCACGCCGCGACGGGTTCGAGTCCGGCGACCGCCTTCGTGGCCCTGTCCGCGACCCAGGAGCCTCCGAGTTCGAGAGAGCGGAGAGCGGGGATCCGGGCGCGCCCCAGGGGGCGCCAGCTGGATCGAAGGCCGACCACGTTGCCCAGGCGGACGTCCTCGGCAAGGGCGAAGACCGTGAAGGTCTCGCCGCCGAGTCTGGCCTCGAACCCGACCCTTCGTTCGTCCCACGGAGCGGCGCCGTCGAAGAACGACATCAGGTGCCCGGTGCCCAGCCGGCCGCGGCGCACCGGTCCCAGCCGTACGTAGGTGTTCCGGCGTCCGACCGGATCGAGTCGCACATACCGAAGGGTTCGGGCCAGGTCGTATGCCTCGTCGTGGTCCGGACGATAGGGTCCGTATATCCCCGAACGGATGCTACCGTCCCATAGGACGCTTCCGGAGGCTCCTTCCACATGGATCCGCCCGGCGACCAGGGTCCGCCACTGGGCGCCGATGAGCGAGAAACCGCCGAGAAAGCGGACTTCCCGCGTTCGGTCCCACCGAGCGCGACGATGGATCTCCGACGGGTCGTCCATGCTTCCGAACAGGGACGGCTGGGCGTCGGCGGGCCGGGGCGCGGGCAGCGCAAGAAGGAGCACCGGGGCCAGGGCGCGCAACAGTCGACGGGATGCAGACATGCCGGAATCGGGCGTACGATTCGAAGATAAGCCCATCGGGCCCGTCGAACCGGGTTCCGAAACCCTCCGCGAGCAGCGTCATTCGATACCCAGGGCGGAGCCGGCATCCGTCCGATGGACCGCGATCAGCCCACGGCGAATGGACCGGACCCTGCTTCCCCTCTTCCCGCTAGAGCTCGTCCTGTACCCCGAGGAGCGTGTGCCGCTGCACATCTTCGAAGTGCGGTACCAGGAGATGATTCGTGACTGCCTGGAGGGAGACCGGTTGTTCGGTGTGGTGCTCCAGCAGGACGGACGACTCGCTTCCGTGGGGTGTACGGCGAGGATCGTGCGGATTGCCCGTCGCTACGATGACGGCAGGCTGGATATCGTGGTGGCAGGGGGGCAGCGGTTCCGGATCGACCGGGTGGTGGAGGATCGGGCCTATCTGCAGGGTCGTGTCGCGCGGCTTCCCGAACACTCCCCGGAGCCCGATCCGAGGATGCGGGAACGACTCATCACGCAGCACCTGAAGCTGCTGGAACTCGGGGGGCGCATGCCGTCGCCCGTGATCTACCAGGACCGGCCGCTGGTTTCGTACGTGGTGGCCAACAACGCCGGCCTTTCGCTCGAGCAGAAGCAACTGATCCTGGAACTCCCGGACGAGAGCCGTCGCATCGATTTCCTGGTGGCGCACCTGGAAGCCTTCATTCCGAAGGTGGAAGAAGTGGAGGCCCTACGCAGGAAGGTGAGATCCAACGGGCATTTTCCCGATTTTCCCATGGGCAGCGACGAACCAGACCAGGAGGAGCCGGACGCATGAAGATCGGAGACTACAGCCTGACGGCCCTCGACGCGGGCCGCTTCGGCCTGGACGGTGGCGCCATGTTCGGCATCGTGCCGCGTCCCCTGTGGTCGCGCAGGATCGAACCGGACGACCGGGGGCGGATCCCGCTCGCAACCCGCTGCCTGCTCATCGAGGGCGGAGGTCGCCTGGTCCTTGTCGATGCCGGAATCGGGGACAAG
>JAHEEH010000337.1 GCA_024640835.1 Bacteroidota bacterium | reverse complement strand
GAACGTATCGGTCGCCACGTCACCGCGGATGGTGCAAGGGAAGGCGTGGAGCGTGATGCGAAAATGGGAGTAGGCGTGCGGGATTTCGGCGACACGGGGTTCGATCTCGACGTCGATGCCCAGCTCCTCGTGGAGCTCGCGCCGGCATGCGGCCTCGGGAAGCTCGTCGGGTTCACACTTTCCTCCAGGAAACTCCCACAGGCCGCCGAGCATCGCCTCCTCGGGCCGGCGCTGGATGAAGATCCGGCCATCGTGCCTCCTGACGATCCCCACGGCCACGTCGAAGTGGGGCACCGCACGTCGGGATCTGCGGCCCGGAAAGGCGGTCGGGTCATCCGAACGCGCACCCGCGCAGTGGGCCCGGACCGGGCAGTTCTCGCACGACGGAGACCGTGGCGTGCACACGGTCGCGCCGAGCTCCATCATCGCCTCGTTCCACGCACCCGGGCGATCCGGATCGATGAGCACCGTGGCCCGTTCGCGGAGCCGCCGTCCGACGGCTGCTTGCACGGGAACACCGTCGTCGGCATACAGTCGGGAAACGACGCGGATCACGTTGCCGTCAACGGCCGCCACGGGGATGCCGAAGGCCAGAGACGCCACCGCCGCAGCCGTATAGGCGCCGATGCCCGGGAGCGAGCGCAGCACCTCGGGATCCGCCGGAACCACGCCATTCCATCGCTCCATGATCTCGCCCGCGGCCCGATGCAGGTTGCGGGCCCGGGAGTAGTACCCGAGGCCTTCCCAGACGCGCAGGACGTCATCGAGCGGAGCCTCCGCCAGCGATACGACGTCCGGGAATCGTTCGAGGAAGCGCCGGTAGTAGGGAAGCGCCTGGTCGACCCGTGTCTGCTGGAGCATGACCTCCGAGAGCCAGACCCGGTACGGGTCCGTGGTCGATCGCCAGGGCATCTCGCGCCTCGAACGGTCGAACCATGCAAGGAGGGCCGTGCGCAGGGCCGGGACTGCCGGGGCGTCGGGTCCGGTGGTTTCCGTCCCTACCATGAAGGCTCCGTCACCGTAACCTGCAGCCGCACGGAGTCCGCGGCCGATCGGCGCCTTGCCTCGAAAAGAAACGTGTAGGGGCCCCGGGCGTCGGAGGGTACGCGCCAGAAGAAGGAGCGCTCCACCAACCAGCCACGGGCGGGTACCACGATGGCCCGGTACGAAGAGACCGGTTCACCCCGGACGGAATCCGGAAGCAGCCGGATCAGGACCGCGCCCGCCGCCACCGTGTCGGCGAGCGTGGTGTCGGCCGCTATGTCGTATCCGGGGTCCGGGACGGTCGGAGGAGGGCCGAAGGCCTGGAATCCCAGGAGCGCCGCGAGGGCGAACGGTGCGAGCGCGCGACCGATCCGATTCATGAACGGGTCCTGATCATTGAATTCGCGGGCAATATATGAAGCCTGCCGGCGCGGGATTCCGATCCTCGCGGTCCTTGCCACGACCGTTGCGTCGGCCCAGCCCGTCGGCACGTGGATGCTGCGGGTGGACGGCCTGGTCGAGCCGTGGCCGGCCGAGTCCACCCTGCCCACGGATTCGACGGACGCCGCACGGACCGCGCTCGCGATCCTTCACGCCAGGGGCTTCTTCGGGGCCGCGATCGACTCGGTCGGCACGGATACGGTGTACGGGAGGACCGGTCCCGTGATGACGGTCGGGAGCGTTTCCGTCTCCGGCCTTCCCGAGGAGCGGCGGGCGCTCCGCGACGACGTGGTGGACGGCCTCGTCGGCCGACCGCTCGACAGCCGCCGCCTCCAGGCGGCCGCCGTCCGTCTGCTCGAGGCCATGGAGCGGGAGGGCAGGCCGGGGGCTTCCGTCCGCGTGGATCGCCTGGTGCCCGACTCGACGGGTCTCCGGATCGAGCTGGACCTCGTGCTGGATCCCGGGTCGCCGGTGATTCTGCAGGGCATCGTCGTCCACGGCGCGTCGCGGACCGCCCCCCGACTGGTCGAGCTCCTCTCGGGCCTGGCTCCGGGTCGTCGGCTGGCCCGGTTCGATGCGGCCGACATCGCCCAGGCACTGGACGAGACGGGTCTCTTTGCCCGTGTCATGCCGCCCGTTCTGCTCGCCACGGGTGATTCGACCGCCATCGTACAGTTCGTGATCGAGGACGGCGCTCCCGGGGTTTTCGACGCGGCCCTCGGGTATCAGCCGGGAACGAGAGGGGGGTCGGGTTCGCTGGTGGGAACGGGCCGTCTGTCGCTGGTCAACCCGTTCGGGGGGGGGCGGCGGTTCGACGTCCTCATCGATCGCCTGCCCGGGCAGGTGAGCCGGGCGGAGCTCTCCGCGTCGGATCCGTTCTTCCTTTCGTGGCCGGTCGAGGTGGGAGGGTCGTTCCGCGGCCTGCAGCAGGATTCGACCTTCGGAAAACAGACCGTGCGCCTGGACGGGGCCGTCCGCCTGACCCGGTCCCTCTCGCTCACGGTGTCGGGAACGCGCGAAACCGCGCGCCCCGGGACGGCGGGAACCACGGTCGTCGCGGGTCGACAGCTCATACCGCGCTCGGACGGCCTGTTCGGAGGCGTGGGTATCCGCTACCGGACGCTGAACCGGGGCGTCAATCCGACGCGCGGAATCCTCCTGGAGATGCGCGTCGAGCGCGGGTCCTACACGCGGAGGGCGACGGAGGTCGGTGCGGAAGGAGACACGGTTCGCGCATCGATTCGTACGCGGGCGGAGCGGTTGACGACCTCCGCCCGGTGGTTCATTCCCCTGGGAGGCCGATGGGTGGTGGTCACGGGGGGCGACGCGGCCCTTCTGGTCAGCGACGTGTACGATCGTACCGACCTCGTGCGCATCGGCGGCGCACGGAGCCTCCGGGGTTACGACGAGGATCGATTCGAGGGTCGGGCCGCAGGCCGGATCGTGGCGGAGATCCGCCGTCTTCTCGATCTTCGGTCGTACGCATTCGTCTTCACCGACATGGGCTTCGTCGACACGCCCGAAGGCTTCGGGACCGAACCGGGTTCCAGGCTCCGGCCCGGGTACGGGTTCGGCCTGCAGCTGGACACCGCGGCGGGACTCGTGACGGCGACCTATGGATTCAATCCGGAGGACGGACCGGCCAACGGTCGCGTCCACGTGGCGTTCTCATTCGGCCTATGACCGAGAAGCACACATTCTTCGCGCCCCCGTCCCTGATTTCGGGGGACGCGGTCACCCTGCCCGAGGGGGAGGCGCGGCATGCCTGGAAGGTGCTCCGGCTCGCGCCCGGGAACGAGGTGCAGGTCGTGGACGGCGAGGGTTCGCGATTCCGGGTGCGCATCGACTCCGTCGGCCGTCAGGAGGTCGCCGGCACCGTCGTGGAGCGGCTCGAAGGCGAGCCCCCGAT